>JABFRW010000079.1 GCA_013140805.1 Candidatus Eisenbacteria bacterium | reverse complement strand
ATCGCTTCCTCCTTCGTTGACGTCTTCCAGGACATCGACGAGGAGAGCCGACGCGGCCCGCCGTTGCAACTCCCGGCGGCCGCTCATGCAGGAAATATGAATTTACAGAAGCGACGTTACGCTAACACCTGCAAGGGGGCCTGACTCCTCCGTAGGCTCGAGATGATCGTGATCCCACCACACAATGCGACTGTGATATGAGGACGTGCCGGGGATCAGCATGAGATGCACTGCCGTTTGCGAGTGCGGACTGGAGCCCTGACTGACCCAGTCGGCGCTTGGAGTGTCGGTCCAGCGGCCGGTGTTCGAGAGCGCGGAGAGCGCAGGCTGAGCCGCGGTCTGAAACAGTAACGTGAGCGTGGTGACCAGTCGCAAGACACCATGGCGGTGACGCAGCGAGGGCAGAGGGGGGCGCACGGAGATCTCCCTTCGTTGAGGACTCAATCCTTGGACTTCAAGGACGCGATCGGGGGATTCGCGTGCGGAGGCATGAGACCACTCCGCGAACTCAAGGAGCAAGAGCAAAACGAACCGCGCACGATGTGTGCACAATCGAATTGCGGCTACCTCAGCACCACTCCGCGCGTCGTGAGCACCTGGCCCGAGTGGGTGAGTCTCAACCAGTAGACTCCCGCAGCTACCGAGCGCGCTTCATCGAGCCGCAACGTGTGCGGTCCAGCGGCGAGGCCCTCGAGCGAGCGCCGCGCAATGCGGCGACCCGTCACGTCCACGACTTCGAGGGTCCCTGCACCCTCGCGCGCCAGTGTGAATGCGATGACGAGATCGCCGGGCGGCGAGGGATTGGGACGCAGTCCTGCAAGTGCCAGTCGGAACACTTCGGGCACCTCGATCCACGTCTCACTCGCGTACGCGATCCCGCTCGCGCCGTCGAATCTCAGCCGATACGCGTAACGCGCGCCAGGCTCGATCGCACGATCCTCATACGTGAGTCGTCCGCTGCCGTCGGCGATGAGTTCGACCACTTCGACCCACGCCTCGCTCTCGCCGCGGCGCTCGAGCCACGCGCGCTCGATCTCCACCCCTTGCCACACCAGACTCACCCGCTCGTGCGTGGCACTCGAACTCGCCAGCGACACCGTCGCCGCGGTCGGATAGTCGGGGCCCAGGTGGTACGCAAACACGTGATGCTGTCCGTCGAAGCCACCTCTCACCGCCACCACCGCACCTCGGAACCCGTCCCAGCACAGCACGAAGTCTTCGCTGTTTGGCCCCGGCAGAGGAACGCCATTCGGTGCCCATGCCGGATCCACCGAGCCATCCGCGAGGAGGTGCTGGGTCGCCGCGTGGATGAAGTTGAGTCGGTACGCCACGTACATGCCCCCGGCGCCGTCTTTCACCACCTGGCCTTCCGTCTCGGTATTCGGAGACTGGGCCACCGGTCGGCCATTGACCGGCCACCCGGGAGCCACCGTTCCGTCGCTACGGATCTTCTGCGCGTAGACGTCCTGCCCGCTACCCGTGAACGCACCACGCAGGTCGGTCCATGACACCAGCAGCCCGCCTTCATCATCGGTCGCGGCGTAGGCGCTGAACTGCGGAATGTCGAAGTCGACGCACACCGGGAACCCCGACGCTGGCCAGCGTGGATCGCGTGTGCCGTCGGCCAGCCAGTGCTGCGCATAGATGTTCTTGTAGCGATTCTCCGGTGCCGGCGGGCCGGGGTAGCCGCGCATGTCGGTCCACGCGAGATAGAAGCCCCCGACGCCATCCGGTGCAACGTCCGTGGGTCCGCCAAACACTTGGCCAGCACTCGTCAGGTCAACATAGTCAGAGAGCCAGCCCGGTACGATATTGGCGGCCGGAGTGAATCGAGTCCCGAGCCGAGTGCCGCCAGTGCCCAGAATGAACAGCCCGTTGCCAGCTCCGTCCGGGAAAAGACCAACCACGCTCGCCGGCTGACCGGAGGCAAGCAAGGGCTTGCCTTCTCGAGGCCACCCGGGAGAGATGCTTGCATCCGCAAGCACGTGAGTGCCTCTTGCGTCATTGATCGTGGACACGCGGCTCCATCCAACGAATATTCCACCCAATCCGTCGGACGCGATGCTGGACTCGCGCTCGCTCTCCACCGTGGCTCCGATGAGGAGCCCATTCGTCGGCCAGCCAGCGGCGATTTGCCCACTCGGGGTGAAGCGCTGTAGCGACAGGTCATAGCCGGTCGGTGCCGGATTGATCGCGAACCATGTTACGTAGCCACCTCCCTCCGAATCGAGCGCCAGCGCTTCCGAGACTGCGCTCGCAGGCACAAATGCCAACCGAAGACCGCGGTCCGGCCAGCCTGTTGCAATCGTGCCATTCGACTGCACGCGCTGGATTCGAATCTCGGTGTTCCATGTGTCGCTGCCCAGGAATCTGGCCTCGTCCCACACGACAAGAACCGAGCCCGAACTAGCCGCCCTGCAAGCGCGCGGATTCACAGCATCATTGCCGGCTGTGGAGTCCGAGAGCAGCAGTCCACCCGAAGGCCACGCCGCGGCAGACTCGAAGGCGGTGAGCTGCAAACCGGCCAAGAGTGCGAGAGCAGTGAGGAAGCAAATCAAGGTGAGTCGCCGCATTGCACGCCTCTCACGAGGGAGGTAGCCGCCAAAAGTCTAGCCTTGATTTGGGCCACAGCCCAGCGTTTTGAACGCCTCGAACGCCATTCCGCCGCGTAGCGTCTTGCGATTGGCGACCCACGTTGCACTGTGCTTGCGGAGGCGGCTCAGACTGCGCTGACGGCGTTGATCGAGAACCGAGCCGCGACTCCCGAGACAAGAACTCGGAGAGGCGGGGCGCGCAACCGCCCTGTCCCTCCGATCGTCGTGCCAGCGACACTGCAAATCCAGCGCTAACCAGTCGGATTCGGCTTCATTACCGCGAAATTGGCCCCGGCGGGATCCGCGAGCCACGCCATGCGACCGACGCCCGGCATGTCCAGCGCCGCATGCATCACCTTGCCGCCGAGCGATACCGCCTTCGCGACCGTCGCGTCGACATCGTCCACCGCGTAGTAGATCCCCCAGTGCGACGGCACGCCCGCCATCTCGGCCGGCAGTTTCATCATGCCGCCGACGCCGTTCTCGTGTCCGGGCTGCGCATAGATCGTGTACTCCGGTCCGCCGGGCGGCGATGGGAACAGCGTGCTGCTCCAGCCGAACACACTGCCGTAGAACTTCTTCGCCTGTTCGGGGTCGGTGGTGACCAGCTCCGTCCACACCAGCGAGCTCGACTCTCCGAACACGCCGATGCCGATGCTCGGACCCGCCTGCCAGCAGCAGAACGAAGCACCGGTCGGATCCACCAGCACCGCCATGCGGCCGGTGCCCGGCACGTCGAAGGGCTCCTTGTGAACCTGGCCGCCCGCGGCCTTCACCTTCTTCGCCGTCTCGTCGGTGTTGTCAGTCGCCACGTACGACATCCAGAACGGCGGCATCCCCTTCTCGGTCATGCCCGGCATCGCGCCGTAGCAGGCGGCCGCCTCGACGCCGTTCTTCGTAAAGATGGTGTAGTTCGCGTCAGGTCCCATCGGAATGTCGCGAATCTCCCAGCCGAACAGCGCGCCGTAGAACTTCTTCGCGCCGTTCTGATCCGAGGTGTAGAGCTCCGGCCAACAGAAGGTGCCCGCTGCGTGCCTGGTCTGCGTCTGCATGGTGCGCTCCTTTCGAGTCCACTCTGGAATCGGATCACTGCGAAGTCCCGCAGGCAGCGCGCGGGAGAACCTGATCGAACTAACGCGGGCGTGCCTGCGGTCCGCGCGGACGTGCGTCGTACTTCTTGAACAAACGCGTCTGGCGATTCTCGAGCGAAACCTCGTGCCCGCGGATCCAGACCTGTTCGACCGCGGTCGTGATCTCGAGCGGATCGCCGTTCGTGATCACGAGATCGCCGAAGCGCCCCGGCTCGATCGAGCCCATGCGGTCCGCGACGCCCAGAATCTGCGCCGGGTAGAGCGTGATGCTTTTGAGCGCCTCGTCGCGCGGCAGCCCGTAGGCGGCACCCATCGCAGCCTCGTACGGCAGATTGCGGCCATTCGCGGCCGAACCGTCTTCACTGCCGCCGTTCGAAATACAGAATCGCACTCCGGCGTCACGCAACCGCGCGGGCAGCGACATGCCGGCGTCGTAGGGTTCATTCGAGCGCCGCGGCAGGGCGCTGGTTCGGCCACAGATCACCGCGATGTCTCGTCGCCGCAATTCCGCAGCGACCAGCGCGGCGTCCGCGCCGCCGACCAGGATCACACGCGGGAGCTTCTCGCGATCCGCGAACGCGAGCACCGCGTTGATCTGCGACAGCGCATCGCAGTGGAACAACACCGGGATCTCCCCGCGCAGCGCCTTCACCATCGCGTCCCACTTCACGTCGCGGTCGTGACGCGGTATGCCCGCACGGCCCTCGGCGTCGAGCGCCTTCAGGTAGGCCCGCGCGTCGTCGAAGGCGCGCTGGATCGCGGCGAGTCGAAGGTCGCGGGCCTTGTTCTGTTCCTCGTCGGTGCGGGTCTCGGTCCAGACGCGAACCGGGTTCATGTTCGGCCACTGAACGTGCAGCCCGACCGGCGCGGCGACCGTCATGTCCTCGTAGGTCCAGCCGTCCCAGTGAACGATCGCCGAAGTTCCGTTGATCGCACCGCCGCGGGGAATCACCAGGGATGCGACCACACCATTGGCGCGCGTGACGAGAATCAGTTCGCTTTCGGGATTGATCTCGACCTCGGAGCGCACGTTCGGATTGATGTCGCCGATCTCGGTGTGATCGATGGTGCCGAGCACCGCGGAGATCTCGGTCAGTCCGAGCACCGAGTTCGCGTCGAGAAACCCGGGATAGACGTGCTTCCCGGCCACCGACACGATGCGGGCACCGGACGGAATCGCGACCGCGGCGCCGACCGCGGTGATGCGTCCGTTCTCGATCACGATGGTCGCGCCGTCGAGCGTCGCACCGCTCACGGTGTGGACGGTGCCGCCGGTGAGCGCCACCGCCTCGGCGGCGGCGTTCCGCATGGAGCCGACGACGAGTGCGGCGACCGCGAGTCCGATGATCGCGCGCTTCATCGTTTCACCTCGCCGCTGCGGCGCGCGTTTCGTTCGGCCTCGCCCAGGAACGCCTCGGCGTGACCGGAATCGGCGCCGCCGCACGCATTACCGTCGAGCGCGGTTTCTTCCAGATAGCGCGGGGGCGTGCTTTGTGCGCCACCGCCCGGCTTCGCGTCCTTCTTCGCCTTCGCGGCGCGTTCGATCAACGCGGTGCGCTCCGCGGCCAGCGCGCCGCGACCCTCGAGGTCTGCCGTGCGATCGAAATACTTGCGGCCCTCGATCCAGGTCTCGAGGCATGCCGAGTAGGGCGACAGCGGGCTGCCATTCCAGATCACGAAGTCCGCGTCCTTGCCGGGCTCGAGCGAGCCCACGCGCGCATCGATCTTGAGCGACCGGGCGGGGTTCAGCGTCACGAACTTGATCGCTTCCTCGGGCGGAACCCCGCCGTACTTCACGGCCTTCGCGGCTTCGGTGTTGAGGCGCCGCGCCAGCTCGGCGTCGTCCGAGTTGAATCCGGTGTTCACGCCCCGATCCCACATCAGGTACCCGTTGTGTGGAATCGCGTCGTAGACCTCGAACTTGTAGGCCCACCAGTCACTGAATCCCATCGCCGAGGCGCCGTGCGCCGCCAGTTCGTCCGCGACCTTGTAGCCCTCGAGGATGTGCGTGAACGTGTTGACGCGGAATCCGAATTCCTCGGCGAGACGCATCAGCATCAGGATTTCGTCCTGCCGATACGAGTGGCAATGCACCAGTCGCCTGCCCTCGATGATCTCGACCAGCGCGTCGAGCTGCAGATCGCGGCGCGGCGGCAGGCCGTGCCTCGTGCGACGGTACTCGTCCCACTCGGCGCGGTAGTCGCGCGCCTCGAGGAACGCCTCGCGAATGCTCTGCTCGACGCCCGCGCGCGATTTGGGGTAGCGATCGGTGGCCTGAACGCCCCAGTTCGACTGCTTGGGATTCTCGCCGAGCGCGAACTTGACGGTGCCGGGCATGTCGCGGATCACCAGCTCGTCGGGCGCCAGCCCCCACTTGTTCTTGAGCGCGATGCACTGGCCGCCGATCGCGTTACACGAGCCGTGCAGCATGTGCATGATCGTGGTGCCGCCCGCCAGGTGCAGGTAGAGATTTCGCGACTCCGAGTTGACGACGTCCTCGATTCGAACTTCGCAGGTCACGTTGTTCGTGCACTCATTGACGTCGCCGAGCACCGCGGCGTGGCTGTGCTCGTCGATCACGCCGGGCGAAACATGCTTGCCGGTGCCGTCGATCACCACCGCTTTCGCGGGTGCTGTGAGCGACTTGCCAACCGCGACCACTTTTCCGGCGCGCACCAGCAGGTCCGCATTCATCAGCGTGCCCTGGGGCCCGGCGGTCCACACCGTCGCGTTGCGCACCAGCACCGTCGCCGGCTGCACGGGAACCGGCATGCGCCATGCCTCGGTGTTACCCATCACGATCGGGGTCGGCACGACCGCGTCCGCACTCACGCCCGCCGGCGGGCCGGCCGGCTTCGCGGCCTCCGGCACCTTCGTCATGGCGATCGGCGTGGTCGTGCGTTGCGCGTCGGGACCGCTCGTCATCGTCCCGATCAGAGCGTCGTTCTTCGCGGTCACGTCGACGTCGGCCACTCCGAGCGTCGCCCGCGCGATGCGAAACCGCAGCCGCACTCCGTCGAGCCGCACTTCGCTCGCCCGCAGCGTGTCGCGACCGGCCACCCGCATGACGGTGGTGTCCGGTTCGGTGCCGACGATCAGCGTGTCGTCGACTCCGGTCGTGAAGCCCAGCCAGCGTCCGACCGGCGAACTCTCGTCTTTCTGCGTTTCGTAGCGAGCGCCGTCGATCCACACTTCGCGCACCACGCTCTTCTCGTCGAACAGCGGTCCTCGCACGACCGTGAGGTTCGCGATCTTGCCCGGCGCCAGCGTGCCGATGCGGTCCGCGAGCCCCAGCAGCCGCGCCGGCACGGTGGTGACGGCGGAAAGCGCGTCCTCGGGTGAGAGCCCGCGCGCAATTGCGCGCGCCACGCGGGCGCGAAAGTCCTTCGGATCCTTGAGCCCATTCGACGTGAAGGCGACCGGCACCCCGCGCCGCGCAAGGATCGCCGCGTTCGATGCAGCCTGGTTCCAGTGGCGCAGTTCCTCGGCCGAGAGCTCGACCACGCTCTCGGGCGTCGAGACATCGGGCGGATCCGGAAAGTTCACCGCCACCACGATCGGGATGCGGGCCGCCGCGATCTCCGCCGCGCGCTTGTACTCGTCGCCGGTACCGACCACCACCGCGTCGAGCTGGGCTTCCCGGGCCAGCGTCGAAGCACGCAGCACCTGCAGCATGTCGGTGGCGAGGAACCACACGCGCTGCCGCCCGGCGATCGCAGGCTCGAGTGCGGCGAGCGACACGTTGGTCAGCGGACGCTCGACGCCCTGAGAGTGGCGCGCGTAGGCCGCCCGCGCATCGCGATACCACTTCGCATCGAGAAACGTCTGCCGCACCACGGCGATCGCGCCCATCAGAGACGCCGGATAGGTACCGAGCGCCGGCGTCATGGTCACGACCTGCGCCGCGTCGTCGACGAGCACGTGGCCGGTCGGCGCATCGTCCTCGAGCGCCACCACCGCGCTCGAGCCACGGAAGATGCCGTTCGCAGGCAGCGCGTGAATCACCGTGAAGCCCGCCGCACGCAGCGCGTCGCGCTGCTCCTTGATCACCGGCAGCAGCTCGACCGCTCGCGTCTCGGGGATCACCGTCGAAAGCGAACTCGCAGCACCACGCCCCTCGGGACCGGCCGGAATCCGCCGCGGTTGCGGACCCACCGGTACAGCACTCGGGGGGGCGGTCGGCTTGAGCACGACGCTCGGATCGATGAGTCCCGGATAGATCGTGAGGCTCTCGGCTTCCCACACCCGCGCATCCGCCGGGACCGTCACCGCAGCGCCGACCGCGACGATCACGCCGTCGCGAATCACGATCGTTCCGCGCTCGATCACGGCTCCGGGTGCCGTGACGATGCGAGCCCCCGTGATCGCATGGACGCGTGGCGTGGCGGCGTGCACCGACTGGAAGCACAGCATCACCGCGAGCAGGGCCACCAGGGCCGGGAGCGGCGCGAAAGGTCGTGCGGCGGAGTCGGGGAGCGACATGGAGGCCACCTCGGGGGACGCGATGCGCCGGGGGTCGACAGAAGGGCGGAGGCTAGGCAATAAAGGGGTCGGGAACAACGCGAAGGCGGACGAGCGCACGAGGAATGCCCTCCAGTGCGGTCGACCCCGTGAAACCATTCGCATCCCCGGGGCTGTGTTTTCGTGAGAGAGTCCCGACTCGGTTCGTCCCCCAGTTCCGGAGGCCCCATGCACGCCCGTCGGCTGATTCCCGCCGTCCTGATTGCCGCCCTGGTCACCCTCCTCGCTTCGCTCGCAACTCCGGTCGGAGCCCAGGTCGTTCAGATCAATTCGAGCATCGCGAGCAACACCACCTGGGGGCCGACCGGCACCGTGGTGGGAACGGTGTTCTGGGTCCGCAGCAACATCGCGGTCAACGCCGGAGTGACGCTCATCATCCAGCCCGGCGTGGTGGTGAAGTTCGACCCCTCGCGCCTCATGACCGTCAACGGCTCGCTGCGCGCGATCGGAACCGGCGCGCAATACGTGTTCTTCACCTCGAGCCGTGACGACAATCTCGCAGGCGACACCAACGGCGACGGGACCGCGACGCAGCCCGCCGCGCAGGATTGGGGCGGCGTGCAGTTCACCGACGCGAGCCCCGACTTCGGCAGCCGGCTCGACTTCTGCGACCTGCGGTTCGGCGGCTCGGGCAGCGGCGGCATCCTCATCTTCACGAGCGCCAGCGACACCGTGAGCAACTCGTTCGTTCGTCGCGGCTACTACGGCGTGGACTGTGCGGGATCGGCCGCGCCGGTGCTGCTCAATACCAGCATCGAAGCCTCGACGCAGACCCCGATCGTGCTCGACTTCACCGCCGCTCCGGTGCTCTCGAGCCTGGTGTTCTCGAGCGCGAACAACGGCTACGACGCGTTCGGTCTGCGCGGCGGCTTCCTGTCGGGCACCGCCACGCTGCCGCGCCGCGGCGCGACGGTCGGCGCGAATCCGATCACGAACGTCACTTACGTTCTGCTGGGCTCGCTGACGATCAACGTGGGCGCGAGCCTCACCATCAATCCCGGCGTCGTCATCAAGCCGCTCGGCGGCTACTCGATCACCGCGAACGGAAGCCTGAGCATGAACGGCACCGCGGCCGCCGGCGACACCATCGTCATGACCTCGATCAACGACGACAATTTCGGGAATCCACCCGACACCAACAACAACGGCTCGATCACCGCGCCGAACCGGGGCGACTGGAATCGCATCGTCTTCAGCTCGACCGGCAGCGGATCGATCTCGCGCGTGCGCCTGCGATTCGGCACCAACTCGAACCAGCAGGGCATGATCGAAACCAGCAACGTCACGATTCCGGTCTCGAATTCGATCCTCAGCGAGGCGTCGCACGGGCTCGCGATCTTCGGCGTCGCGACGCCGAGCATCAGCAACCTCGCGATCAACAACTGTTCGTCGACTCCGATCCTGATGTCGGTGTCGGCGAATCCGACCTTCACGAACATCACGTTCCTCGCCAATGCGGTGACGGCGCTCGGCATCCAGGGCGAGAACGTCGCCGCCGACTCGCGACTCGCGCTGCGCAACATCGCCGGCTTCACGAACATCACCTACTACCTGATGAACGGCCAGCTCCACATGCTGAGCCCCAACGTGCTTCGCATCGACCCGGGAGTGGTGGTGAAGAACCAGCTGTCCGGCGGCGGCATGCTGATCGACGGCGCGTTGATCGCGGACGGCAAGCCCGAAAGCCTGATCGTCATCACCTCGGAGCGCGACGATCTGTTCGGAAATCCGCCCGACACCAATGGCGACGGAGCGATCACAGCGCCCGGGGTCGCGAACTGGGGCTACGTCCGACTGACCCCCACCAGCAACGACGCGACCAGCGTGATCGACCAGTGCCGCATCACCTACGGTTCCTACGACCCCGGCAACACCTGGCCGAGCAGCGTGTGGCTCACGAGTGCCGCGGCCCCGATTTCGAACTGCTTCATCTCGCGCAGTGGCTACGGAGTCCGCTTCGACGGCGACTCGAACGGCCCGATCTCGAACTGCGACATCAACAACTGCACCAGCGCGCCGATCGTGATGTCGGCGGGTTCGAATCCCAACATCGCGACCAGCAACGTCTACTCGACGAACGGCTTCAATGCGCTCGGCCTGCTGTCCGAAACGTTGTCCGGCAACGCACGCCTGCGCTATCGCCCAGGCGTCGGCACCCCGACCTTCGCCTACCTGCCAACCGGCGTGATCACGGTCCCCGCGGGCGTCACGCTGACCGTCGAGCCGCAGGTCGTTCTCAAGTCGTCGTCGTCCTTCACGGTGTTCGACGTGTCCGGCGCACTCAACATGGTCGGAAGCAACGGCACCACCGGGCGCATCGTCTTCACCTCGCGTCGCGACGACAATCCGATCTACGGAGGCGATACCACTCCGAACGACGCCTCCACCCCGCAGGTCGGCGACTGGGGTCAGATCAAGTTCGAGGACTCGGCAGTCGACGCCGAGTGCATCGTGCGCAACGTGTTGTTCCAGTTCGGCGGCTCCAGCAACACGTTCGGGACCATCGAGACCTCGAGCGCCAGTCCGCGACTCGCGCGGCTCGAGTTCTTCCAGAACGGCACCGCGTTCACGATCGGCGGCGCCTCGGCCCCGGGCATCGATTCGACCAACGTGCTCAATTGCACGCAGCTGCCGATCGCGGCCTCGCTGGTGAGCAATCCGACGTTTGCGAACATCACGTTCGCGAACAACCAGTTCCTCGCCTATGGAATCCTCGGCGAGACGATCGCTCAGGACGTGCGCACCCGCGTGCGCTCGATCGGCGGCTACCCGAACCTCAACTATGCCCTCGCCGGTAACGTCTCGATCGCCTTCGGCGCCCGCTGGACGATCGATCCCGGCGTGGTGCTCAAGCTGGGGCGCTTCTTCACCTCCGACCCGATCGGCACCGGGATCACGATCGACGGCACACTGGTCGCGGACGGCAAACCCGACAGCCTGATCGTTTTCACCTCGAGCGCCGACGACGCGTTCGGCCAGGATGTGAAGGGTGACGGAGCGGCGACGCTCGCGCAGCCCGGACAGTGGCAGGGCATCAACTTCACCGGCGTCAGCAACGACGTGCTGTCGGTGATCGATCACTGTCTGTTCCGCTACGGCTCGTTCTCGACCGGAATGCTCGACTTCGTGAACGCGGGCCAGACCGTGACGAATACCCGCCTCACGCTCGGCAGCACCTCGCCGGTCGTGATCGAAGGCTCGTCGACACCGACGTTCGTCAACTGCTTCTTCGACTCGACCTCGACCGGCGCGCCGGTCGCGATGTCGCTGGTCAGCGAGCCGGTGTTCACGAACGTCCAGTTCCTCAAGAACCAGCTCACCGCGCTCAGCGTGATCGGCGAGAACATCGCGCAGGACGTGTTGTGGAAGGTGCGCGCCGTGTCCGGCCGCAACAACATGCCCTACTACCTCAACTCCACGGTCACGATCGGCCTCGGAGCGACGCTCACCATGCAACCCGGCGTGATCGTCAAGATGCAGAGCTCGGGCGGCATCACCGTGCAACGCGCCATCCAGGCGCTCGGCCGCACCGACCCCGAGAGCCTGATCGTGTTCACGTCGCTGCGAGACGACTTCTACGGCGGCGACACGAACAACGACAGCTCGGCGACCGTCCCGGCCGCGAGCAGCTGGAACTACGTCCAGATCGACGGCACCGCGATCGATCCGCAGTGCGTGTTCCGCAACTGCGTGTTCCGCTACGGGCAATACGGCGTCCGCTGCGTGAACTCCGCGCCGACGATCGACTCGTGCCTCGTCAACTTCAACCAGAACGGCATCAACGTCGAGGGTGCGAGCAATCCACTGGTGCGCGGTTGCACGATCTTCGGCAACTCGACCCTCGGCATCAACAACGTGGGCGCGTCATTCTGCGTGAGCGCCGAGGGCTGTTGGTGGGGAGCCGCGAGCGGCCCCGCCGACGCTTCGGCAACCGCCGACCTGTGCGCGATCGGCACCAATGCCGGTACCGGCGACGCGGTGACCAACAACGTCGACTACCTGCCGTTCGCCACCACCGGCATCCTGAACCCGCTGATCGGCGACGTGAGCCTGAACGGGCGCGTGCTCGCGTTCGACGCGTCACTGGTGCTCCAGTACCTGGTCGCGAGCATCAGCCTGAATCCATTGCAGCTGCTGGTCGCCGACGTGACCGGGACGGCGAGCGTCTCCGCACTCGACGCCTCGCTGATTCTCCAGTACGTCGCGGGTGTGATCAGCGGTTTCCCGGTCAATTCGAATCTCGAACATCACCGCGATCCGCGCGGTTCGAGCGCGCTGCTCGCGCGCCTGCAGGGACGCTTCGAGCTGGAGCTCGGCGAGGCGATTCGAGACGGCGCCGAGTGGCGCGTGCCGCTCCAGGTGAACGGTGACGCGCCGGTGCTCGGCGTCGAGCTGATGCTCAGCGGGAGCGCGGCGAGCGACTTCCTCGGCGTCGAAGCGGCGAGCGGTGTGGAGTCGGCGACACGCTCCGCCGACGGCACGTTGCGGCTGGCGCTCGCGTCACTCACCTCGATGCCCGGAGAGCCGGCGTGGCTGCGCTTCGCGGCGCACGGCGATCGTTTCGATCCGCCGCGACGGAGCTTCGCGCGAGTCAATGAGCAGACGCTCGACTCGCCGCCTTTGCCGATCCTGCCCGCACGCACCGCGTTTGCACGGCCGGCACCCAATCCTGCGCACGGGTCGGCGCAACTGTCGCTCGCGATCGGCGCGCAGGACGCAGACGGCGCCGTCGAGCTGCGCGTGCTCGACGTGGCCGGGCGCACGGTGCGCACGCTGGTGCGCGGCACGCTCGCACCCGGCTTGCACCGCTTCACCTGGGACCTCACCGACGATCGGGGCGGACGGGTGCGGCCGGCGCTCTACTTCGTGAGGGCGCGCACGCGCACGCTCGATGCCACCCACCGACTGATCGTCGTCCGCTGAGCGAAGGGAGAAACGCCATGCGCACACCCCTCGCGATCGGCATCGCGGTGGCACTCGCGACTTTCGCAGTCGCGGCACCCGCGCGCGCCGTGCAGATCAGCACCGGGGCCACCTCGGGGGTCGCCGGTCAGATCGTCGACGTTCCGGTCCTGGTTTCGAACACCACCGGCCTCGCCATCCGTTCGCTGCAGTTCGACCTCAGTTACAACGGCAGTCTCGTCACCGCGACCGACGTGATCGAGACCGGTACCCTGGTGGCCACCGCGGGCTGGAACGCCGCGGCATTCGATGACGACGCGACCACCGGATCGACACGACGCATCCGCATCGCGACCGCCGGCGCGACCGCGATGAGCGGGTCGGGAACGATCCTGTTCGTCCGCTTCGTCATCCATCCGACCTCGCTCACCGCGACTTCGACCTCGCTGACGTTTACGGGGTTCGAGTTCAACGAGGGCACGCCGGCCGACACCACGACCAACGGCACGCTCACCATCAACACCACGCCGATCATCACGGTGTCGCCGAACTCGGGCACGCTGGTGCGCGGCAATACGCTGAACTTCAGCGTCTCCGGCTCGGTGACGAATCCGGTCAGCTGGTTCACGACCGATCCGTCAATCGCCACGATCTCCGCCGCCGGCGTACTGACCGGTGTCGCGCCGGGCGCGGCGCGGGTGTTCGCGGTCGACAACGCGGCGCGTCGAGACACCACCAATTCCGAGATCGTGGTGCGCGGAATGGGACTGACGGCCGGCACGTTGCCGGTATTCGTCGGCAACACCGTCTCAGTGCCGATCACGGTCACGAGCCTCACCGGACTCGGCATCCGCGCCGGACAGTTCTCGCTGTCGTGGACCGCGACGCTCGCGAATGCGATCGGCGTCACGAGCCCGCCCGGCACCCTGTTGAATGGCTACGGCTCGATCGGCTTCGGCGCCAACTCGGGCACCTGCACGGTCGACTTCGTGGGCTCGACCGATCTCAATGGGTCCGGAGTGCTGTGCTACGTCACGCTCGCCGGGCTCACCGCGGGCCTCACCCCGCTCACGGTGACGCAGGCGCTGTTCAACGAAACGCTGCCGGCGCTCGCGAGCAACGGGACGCTCACGGTGCAGCCGCTACCGACGATCAGCGTGGCGCCCGACCAGGCGACGCTGCTCGCCGGGCAGACCCGACAGTTCACCGTGACGGGTACCATCACGCCACCGCTCGCGTGGACGGTCGCGAACCCGACGCTCGGAACCATCACTTCGGGCGGGCTGTTCACCGCGACACGTGGGGGCGTCACGCAGGTGTCGGTGACCGACGCGGTCGGCGCGACCGACGCGAACACCAGCGTGACGATCCACGACTTCAAGGCCACGCTCGGCACCGTGTCGTGCGCCCCCGGCGCCACCCTCATCGTGCCGCTGAACGCCGACCGGCCCCTCGGGGCGCTCGCGGTGCGTTCCGTGCAGTACGCAGTCACGTTCGCGAACACACACGTCACGGCGGTCAGCGCCGCCAACGGCGGATTGATCGCCGCGTGGGCGCCCAACCTGATCTTCCGACAGCCGCAGGCGGGACGCGTGGAGCTGACCGCCGCCGGGGCCACCGCGCTCTCGAACGCGGACACGACACTGCACGAACTGCGCTTCACGATCTCGCCGAGCGCGCCGATCGGAACCCAGATCACGCTCACGCTCGCGAGCCTGTTGTGCAACGAAGGCAACCCGATTCCGCAGCTCGCCAACGGGCGCATCACCGTGGTGTCACCGACCGATGCGCCGGAGGTCGAGGTGAGAGAACTGGCACTCGCGCCGGTGGTGCCGAATCCACTGCGGGGCGTCGCGAACTTCGCGTTCTCGACCCCGCGCGCCGCCGCCAACGCACGTCTCTCGATCTACGGTCCCGACGGTCGGCTGGTGCGGCGGCTGCACGACGGACCGCTCGCTGCAGGCCGGCATGCGTTGCGCTGGGATGCCACCGATGATCACGGCACCGCGGTTCCGGCCGGGCTCTACTTCGTGCGCTTCGACTGCGAAGGCCGCACGCTCACCCGCAAGCTCGCGAGGGTGCCATGATCCGCACACGAATTGCCGTGATCGCGCTCGGCCTCGCGATGACATCGAACGTCACGGCCGCCACGCTTCATGCCACCGTTCCCTATGTGACCGCGGCCCCCGGAGCCACGGTCGACGTCCCGATCACGGTGGTGCCCGGCGCCGTGGGCCAGAGCATCGTGGGCATTCAGCTGCGGCTCGATCTCGGCGCCGCGGTCGTACAGTCGTCGTCGTTCGTCAACGGTAGCGGCTGGCTGTGGAACTGGGGCGCCCCGGCCCAGAACGCGAACAGCGGCTTCGCGGCCGCGGCCGCGGCCGGCGTGGCTCCGGTCACCGCGTCGAGCTTCACGATCGCCACCGTGCGTGTGGTGGTGCGGGCAGACGCGGTGCTCGGAACCGACCTCCCGCTGGTGCTCTCGACGCTGATCCTCAACGAGGGCAATCCGAGCACCACGGTAACGAACGGCGTGCTCCGGGTGAGGAACACTGCGGTCGACGCGCCGCTCTCCGCACGAGAGCGCTTCGAACTCGCGGCTCCCGCGCCGAATCCCGCGCGCGGCTCGACGACGCTGGCCTTCACGTTGCCGCGCGAGGTGAGCGAGGCACAACTCGAAGTGCTCTCGATCGACGGGCGGCGCGTGCGCGTGCTCGAGCGCGGCCGACTCGCCGCCGGCACCCACGCGCGCCGCTGGGACCTGCTCGACGAATACGGGCACGAAGTCGCGGCCGGGCTCTACCTGGTGAGATTCCGCGCCGACGGCGAAACCCGCATTCGCAGGCTCGCCGTCACGCGATGATCGTCGCTAGAACTGGAAGCGCAAGCCGGTGCGGAAGCCGACTTCCTGATGCAGTCCCGAGATCTCTTCCTCGCCCTCGCTGCCCGACCCCGAACCGATCAGTCCGTAGACTTCCGCGCTCAGTCCCCACTGCGGACTGAACGGAGCGTAGCCACCCAGGCAGGTCTCGAGTCCGAACACGCCGAACGGCTCGCCGTCTTCTTCGCCGGCGCCGTCATCGAGCGTGCCGCGTGTGCTCGAGTAGCAGAGCGCCGGGCCCATGTAGACCTCGGCCTCGCCGACCTTCGCGGAGTAGTCGAAGCCGACGCGACCCTGGAACGAGCTCAGCGAAATCGACAGCTCATTCGGCGAGATTGCATTCGAATCGGTGTACTTCTCGCTGCCGACGCCGAATCCCCCGCCCAGCACCCAGCCCCACGGACCTTCGCCCAGCGAGCCGCGCAGTGAGACGTCGACCCCGACGACCGAGCCCTGCAGCGACTCGATCCCGCCGAAGATCGCGGGTGTGAGCGCCGTGGCACCCGAGTGGTACAGCCGAACTTCGCCTGCCATGTGACCGCTCTGCGCGAACGACGGCGAAGCGACGAGCGCGAGCAATCCCAGCGTGAGGAGCAGCCGACGACCCATGTGTTCGACCTCCCGAGCGACGCGCCCCCATGGCGCGAACGCGGCGAGGCTAGGGGCGGCGGCGCGTCGAGGCAACCGCGCGCGGCCGAGGTGCCGCATTCCCCCTACCTGCGAAACCGCCACGCCAGCAGCGGCGGGGTGAGCAGCGTGGTAAGCGACACCATCACCACGACCGCCGAGTAGACGTCACTCGTGATCACGCGCTCGCCCGCGATCGTGAGCGAGGCCCCGATGCTCGCGAAGATCAGGCCGACCTCGCCACGCGGAATCATGCCGAGCCCGACCGTCAGCCGATCCACGCCCTTCTCGAGCACCCCCAGCGAGCACACCTGCTTGCCGAGAATCGCAACCAGCGTGAGCACCGCCGCAAAGCCGAGCACGTCGAGGCGTGCAAACGCACGCAAGTCGACCTGCATGCCCATGGTCACGAAGAAGATCGGCACCAGAAACGCCGACAGCGGCTTCAACAGCTCGTGCAGATCGTGCCGCGCCGAGTCCTGGTCGCGCAGCTCGCGATAGTGCACTTCCTCGAGGATCAGGCCGGCCGCGAACGCACCGACGATCGGGGCGAGACCGGCGACGCCCGCGAGCCACGCGAATCCGAAGCAGAACAGGAGCGCGAGCGGCAGCAGCAGTCCGCGACTCTTCATGCGGCTCGCGATCCCGAACGCGTGCTTCGAGAGCCAGCGCCCGATCACGATCGCGCCGGCCAGAAACGCGAGCGACTTGAGCAGGATCGAGAGTACCGACATCGGATCGAACGCGGCGCCGCGATCTGCGGCCTGAATGATGCCGGCGACCACCGCGAGCACGATGAGACCCAGGATGTCGTCGATCACCGCGGCACCCAAAATGATGCGGCCCTCGGGTGTCCGGGTCTTGCCGAGATCCGCGAGCACGCGCGCCGTGATGCCGACGCTGGTCGCACACAGCGTCGCACCCACGAACCAGTCGGCGAGTCGATTGTGATCGGGGAAAAAGAGACGGGTGACGAAGTAGCCGAGGATCATCGGCGCCACCACTCCGAGCAGCGCGACCAACGTGGCCGAGCGGCCGACTTTCCGCATCTGGCCGAGATCCGATTCGAGCCCGACGCCGAACAGCAGGAACAGCACGCCGAGCTGCGCCAGCACCTCGAGTGACGGAATCTGCGCGAGCCCCGCGAATGCGGTGATGCCGACCAGCGGCAGGTTGCCGATCGTGATGCCGGCGATCAGCTCACCGAGCACCGCCGGCAGCCGCAGCCGCTCGAACAGCTCGCCTCCGAGTCGCGCACCGAGGATCACGAGCGTGAGCCCGAACAGAATCGGCTGCAGATCGACGCCGTGTTCGCCCGCGGCTCGGGCCACGCCCGGCGCGAGCGTGACGAACGCGGCCGCGAACAGCGCTGGAAGCGGCAGCCGCCCGACACTCATGCGGGCGCTAACCCTCGGCATGGAGTGCGCCCCCGATGCGCTCGCGCGCTCGCTCGGCATCGAGCGCCGGCTCGACGTGCACCACCACATCGGACACCGTAGGCCACCGACCGCGAATGCGCGCCTCGACGCGATGGCCGAGCGCATGCGCGTGGGCGATCGTGGTGTCGGGGGCGACCAGCACGTGCAGGTCCACGTGGATGTGATCGGCGGCGCCGCGCGAACGAACGTTGTGCGCCTCGCGCACGCCGGACTCCTCGAGGGCCAGTCCCTCGACCTCGACCGGATCGAGACGCCGCTCGTCGGCGAGCGTCGAGAGCGTGGTGCGAAGGATGACGATCCCCGCGCGCATGATCAGGCCCACGATGAGCACCGCGGCCACGACATCGGCCCAAGCGATCCCGAACCGCGCAGCCGCGAAGCTCAGCAGCACCAGTACGCTCGCGAGCACGTCGCTCTGAGTGTGCTCCGCGTCCGAGCTCAGCAACTCACTCTGCAGGCGCCGAGCGGCGCGCCGTTCCCAGGCGACCACGATCCCGTTGATGACGAGTGTCGCCCCCATGATCGCGAAGCCCCACACCGAAACTTGCGGAACGCGCGGCGTGGCGAGGCGCGTGAAGGCGGACGATAGGATTTCCCACGAGCCGACGAACATCATCACCGCGATCGCGAGCGCCGAGAACGTCTCGTACTTGCGATGACCGTAGGGGTGATCCGCGTCGGGTGGCTTCCTCGCGATGTGCAGCCCGATCAGCCCGAACACGTTCGAGGAAGCGTCGAGGATCGAGTGAAGTCCGTCGGCGGTGATCGAGATCGCCCCCGAGCGCCAGCCGTAGCCGAGTTTCGCCGCCGCCACGATCAGGTTGAGGACCAGCACCCACCACAACACGCGGGCGATGCCGGCGGCGCGCGATTCGGAACGGGGAGGGGTCTCAGCGGGGCTCATGACGGAAATCGCGCTCTCCAGATGGCAGGTCGCAGCATGCCCGCGGAACTTCACACGCGCAACCGGCTCGAGGCCGCGGCGGGATGCCAGGCTGTCAGTGCATCCGCCAATTTGGCGGACGCCAGCGTCGGAGCGCTCGCCGTGTTCGTTCTCCTGCGCGCACTTGGCGGCGCGCCGTCGCGGCACGTGGCTTGCGCTTGATCCAGGCGCCGCTTCGCGCGGCGAAAGGAGGTTGGCGATGAGAATTCTGATCGGAGTCGACGACTCTCGCTGGTCGCAGGCGGCCATCGATTGGGTGAAGCGAATTCCGTGGCCCGCAGGCACCCACGTCACGGTGCTGTCGGCGGTGCGCCCAGTGGTCGTCGCATACTCGACGGCCGATTTTCCGGGCACCGGCGCGATGGTGTCCCCGGACTGGATCGAGGATCAGCACAAGTTTCACGAGGAAGTGGCGGCGCGGTGCGAGAAACAGATCCGCGATCACGGGGTTCAGGTGAGTTCGAGGGTCATGATCGGCGACCCGAGGGAAGCGCTTCTTACCGCCGCGATCCAGGAACGGGCGGATCTGATCGTGGTCGGTTCGCACGGTCGCACCGGACTGCCGAAGCTCATCATGGGCAGCGTCGCGAGCCACGTGGTCACGCACGCGCCGTGCAGCGTGGTGGTCGCCCGGCCGGCAGATCGGCCGTAGAGACGAACGCCGCGGGTCCGGAGCGCTCTCCGAACCCGCGGCGTCGTGATGCGACGTGAGCGATGCGCTCGAGTCGCGATTACCGGTATCGCGTCTTCACCGAGCCCCAGGTTCCGGAACGCGTCGGCACCGGGCACTCGATCTGGAGCGTGATGTCCTTGATGTCGCCCCAGCTGCCGTTGACCCGCGTCGGCGCGCAGTCGGTATCCATGAGAGGCGGATACTCGGGCGGGAACGCCAGCAGGTCGGTGTCGCCGAGTCCGACACCGTTCGCGATCGCGAACCGCAGCACGCAGCTCGAGCCGTCGAACTGTCCGTAGGTATCGAGGTTCAGCCGCGACTGGATCGGAATGGAGTTCACGTACACGACGGTTGCGATCGCCGTGGTCGTGAAGATCTGTCCGGTCAGGTCGTTGATGCCATCGCCCCACGGACCATTCTTCGAGAGGAAGAAGATGCCGCCGGTGAACACGTTCGTGAAGATGACGGTGCCGTTGCCGTTCGCGTCACGGTTGTCGACCTGGCCCTGAGGCGCGAGCTGCACGCCGCACTGGAAGATCCACTGGGTGCCGAGCAGTCCTTCGATCGAGACGTCCGGTGCGCCTTCCGGAGTCCAGCTCTGCGCGTTGAACACGTCGCCGAGGCCCCGGTTGACGTTGAGCGGCGCAATCCACGACTGGGAGCCCCGCCCGAGCAGCACCTGGCCTCCGAGATCGGTCGAGAAGTAGATGCCAGGGGTCGGCATCGCGGCGAGCGCCGGCAGCGCCGAAAGCATCAGCGCGGTCGCGACCGCGATCATCGTAGCCTTGATTCGCATACGGGTTCCTCCGTGAAAGCGTCGATCCTTCATCCGCTCCGACCACCCGGATGCGGTGGGACGGGTGCGATGCGGCTCCAAAGGTGCGCGCATCATAGGCGCAGCGGAGCCGGGGCGCGACCGCAATCGCGGCCCGATCAGCCCGGCCAAACCCGTGGCTAAATCTCCCGCGGCCGGTGCCGATACCCTGTGCGGGTCTCACCCCTCGGGACCTCGTCTCGCACGAGCCCACCTCTATCAAGAGGTCCCGAGTGTCCCAGCACGCCCCATCCACCAGTCGCTACATGACCAATATTCTGCTCGAGGCCGGCACCGTGTCGGAGGCCGCGATCGAGCAGGCCGTGATGCGTCAGCGCGAAACCGGCCGCCGCATCGGCGAGACGCTCATCGAGATGGGCGTGGTGACCGAGCAGGACATCGCCTGGGCGCTGTCGCGCCAGCTCGGCATCACCTACGTGGATGTCACCCCCGAAGCGCTCGATCGCGACCTGATCTACGAATTCCAGGAGAGCATCCTACGGCGCCTCAACGTGGTGCCGCTGGTGCGCGACGGCCACGGGCTGACGGTCGCGATGGCGGATCCGCTCGACGAGGACTGCCAGGCGGAACTCACCCGCGAAGCTCGCGCCACGATCACGGTGTGCGTTGCGACCACCACCGCGATCCACGCCGCGCTCGATCGCGTGTTCGGATCGCGCGTTGCTCGGCCGCACGGCTACGAAACGCCGATCGAAGCCGAAGGCCTGTACGACATCCTGTGGGAACGCTCCGGCGTCACATTCCTGCTGTTCCACGTCTCGAGCGCGCTCAAGCGCGGCATCGCCGAGCTGCACTTCCTTCCGGGTGGCGGACAGCTGCACGTCTATTACCGCGAGGGACGGCGGCTGGTGCGGGTGGCGAGCGAGCCCGCGCCGGTACTCGACTACCTGCTCACGCGCCTCGAAGCGCTCGGTCTCACACCGCTCGGAGACCAGCACCACCTGCGCGCTCAGCTGCGTTGCCCGCTTCACGCCGGTTTCGCGTTCCTCGATGTCTCGCTGTTGCGAAGCTCCAACGGCATCGCGGTGACGATGTCGCCGCGCCCCGAGTTCGATCAGCCGCCGTCGCTCGACTCGATCGGTCTCGACTCAGGCGAAATCGAAGCGTTGCGCGAGCTGCTGCACGCGCAGGCGGGCCTCGTGCTGGTGTGCGGCCCGCCCGGCAGCGGCACTTCGACGACGCTCGCCGCACTGGTGGACTCCACCGACGCACGGCATGCGCGCGTGCTGGCGTTCGAGCCCAAGCCCGCAGCGCCACTGCCCCAGGCGACGCGGGTGCATGTGCCGACGGTCGACGCACTCGCGATGTGGGAGGAAACCGTCATCGCGCAGAATGCCGATCTGGTGCTGCTCGACGAGGTGCTCAAGGGCGACCACGTCATGCAGACCCTGTCGCCCGCCGGGTCGGGACGCCTGATGCTCGCGACCACCGACTGGACCGATTCGTTCGCGTTGTTGTCGTTCCTGTCGAGCACCCCGCGGGCCCGAGTGGTCCTCGCGGATCGCATGCTGGCGATCATTCAGCAGCGCGCGTTGCGCGCCTCGACGCCGCGCGCCGACTCCGCATCCGACGGCACGCCGGCGCCGCACACCGCGGTGCTGTTCGAGGTGCTGACCGCCTCCGATCTGCTGCGCGAAGCGATTCGCAGCAACGCCGACCCCGCGCGCCTTCGTCAGGTCGCGATCGACAATGGTTTCCGCTCGCTCGCGACCCGGGTGCGTGACCGGGTAGCGAACGGCACGCTGAGCGCGATCGACGCCGCGCGCGTGCTCACCTAGGAATTCCGATGCCTCTCGATCTCACCGAACTGCTGACGTTCGCGCGCAATCAGGGCGCTTCCGACGTGCACGTCTCGGCCGGCATGCCGCCGCTGCTGCGCATTCGCGGACAGATGACACCGCTCCAGATGGAGCCTCTCGACCCCGAGGCCACGCACGCCGCACTGTTCGACATCCTCAATGACGAACAGAAGCGGCGCTACGAAGAATCTCGCGACCTCGACTTCGCGTTCGAGATCCCCGGCGTCTCGCGCTTCCGCGCCAATCTGTTCGTGCAGGAGCGTGGCGAAGGCGCGGTGTTTCGAGTGGTTCCCAACACCATCAAGAGCCTCGAGGAGCTGGGGCTTCCGAAGGTGCTCAAGGATCTGGCCGACAAGGAACGCGGGCTGGTGCTGGTGACCGGCCCGACCGGATCCGGCAAGTCGACGACGCTCGCGGCGATGGTCGACTACGTCAATCAATCGCGGCGTGGACACATCATCACGATCGAGGACCCGATCGAGTTCGTGCACGCTTCGAAGAAGTGCCTGGTCAATCAGCGCGAAGTAGGCCCGCACACCCGATCGTTCGGTGCCGCGCTGCGCGCCGCCCTGCGCGAAGATCCGGACGTCATCCTGGTCGGCGAGCTGCGCGACCTCGAGACCACGCAGCTCGCGATCTCGGCGGCCGAGACCGGCCACCTGGTGTTCGCGACCCTGCACACCAACTCGGCGTCCAAGACCATCGACCGCATGATCGACATCTTTCCCGCCAATCAGCAGGCGCAGGTTCGTACCATGCTCTCGGAATCGATCGAAGGCGTGGTCGCGCAGTCGCTGCTGCCGACCAAGGACGGCAAGGGTCGCGTCGCGGCACTCGAGATCCTGGTGGCGGTGCCGGCACTGCGCAATCTGATCCGCGAAGACAAGACCATGCAGATCCTGTCGGTGATCCAGACCGGCGCTCAGCACGGCATGCAGAGCCTCGATCAATCGCTGCGCGATCTCGTCATGCAGGGCCGCCTCGCGCGCGAGGAGGCGATGAAGAAGTCCTCGAATCCCAAGCTGTTCGAAGGGGTGCAGCCCGGAGGCATGGGCGGCACGGCCCCCACGGG
>JABFRW010000078.1 GCA_013140805.1 Candidatus Eisenbacteria bacterium | reverse complement strand
CGTGAGTGCGCCGCCGACCGCCGCACCACCGCCCGCGACCCCGCCCGCGACCCCGCCTGCTTCCGGCACCACGAGCCGGATCGCGGCACGGTCGATCACCGGCATGCGCGCCGTGACGAGCGGCGCTACCGCGGCACCTCAGTCCACCACCACGGCGGTGGCCGCGAGGACGCAGGCCGCAGTCGCAGGCCTCGGGAAGTCGAGTGCGATCCGCAAGTACGACCGGTTTCAGTTCGGGCTCGGTCAGCCCGAGATCGACAAGGGAGCGAAGGGTCCGGGCGCAAGCGCGATTCGACCGTTCAGCGAGGGCGTCAAGACCGAGGACATCAACCTCGACCTGAGCCGGATTCTGAACGTATCGCCGGACGTCTATCAGGATCGGACCGCTGCGAGCGGGGTGTTCTACTACCTGCCGAACTCCTACCACCTGCGCTGGGCGCCCGAAGCCGGCTATGACTTGAAGCAGCTCTACTCGAGCGCCGCGCAGGGCCAGGCGGGCGAGGTCATGATGGCGGCGCGACTCGACGCGAGCGTCGGTCCGCGCGAAGAGCGGGTCGCGGCCGGCATCGTGCGCGACTACGCGCAGCGTCACGGGCTCGTGTTCACCGAGCTGCGGCCGCTCGCGATCGACTCGGTCGCGGTGTCGTTCGCCAGCAGTCTGGGCATCTACGAGATCCCCGCCGACAAGGTCGCCGTGCATGGGCTTTCGGACGTGCTCGGTCAGCTCGACGTGGCGTGGGTGACGAGCGAACGCACGCGCGACTTCATCCTCGAAGCGCTGCTCCAGGACATCGGAGTGAGTGGCAGTGTGACGTTTCAGCCGACCGGTGGTGCGCTCGGACCTCGCCAGGTCGACGTGCGCATGCTGCTGGCCGACGACCAGACGTTCGGGGCCTTCGAGTGGCGGCGCGGCGAACCGTGGCGGAATCAGACCGCCTACCCGATCACGCTTCGCTACCTGCATGCGCTGCGGCATCACCCCGGCAGCCCGGCGGTGGTTCACAGCTGGAGCCTCGGTGAGACGCGCATCGCGCCCGGCGGTGTCGTCAACTGGAATGCCGCGCGCGTGCCGGCGTGGCTCGACGGCGAGGTGCAGCGCTTCTGGCTCGACTACACCGTCGACCGCAACTGCAAGCCGTGCGACCAGCAGGTCGTGAGCGCTTTGACCGGCGGGGTGACCCGCAACGGTTCCACACAGATCACCTTTCACACCCTCACGCCGTTGGCGGACCTCGCGGCGCACGAACTCTCGGTCGAGGTGCGCTCGCGCTTCTTCGACCCCGAGGCGCGCGCCGAGCGGGTGCGAACCACGATTCTCACTCGGGACGGTGCCGAGTTCACGGTCGGCCCGTTGTTCATCGAGGAACGTGACGCGAGTGCCGCGTCCGATTCGCAACCGCTCTTCTATTACCGCCTCTCGGCGGTGCTCAAAGACGGCCAGTCGCTCAAGGGTGCGCAGGAGTGGATTCCGAGTGCTGGTCTGCGCGTTCCGATCGGCCTTCATCAGCTCGAGGCTTCGCTCGGGAGTCTGCCCGCACGATGAGCACCCGCTTCGCCGCCCGCCTCGACGGGACGGCACGTCGAGCGCGACGGGCGCTCCATGCGAGCCTCCTCGCGCTCTCGATTGCGGGCTTCGCGCCGCCCGCGCGTGCGCTCCCCGACCTTCGCAGCACCCGGCCGATCCACGGGCTGCTGGTCTATTCCGACTCGCGCCGCCCGGACCTCTTCTATTACGGGCCCTCGGACCTGCGCATCGCGACCGATCGTGACGGCCAGCCCGATTTTCATTTTCTCGATGCGCGCTATGTCGGCAACGTGACGTCTCGGGATCGGGGTCTGGTGCTGATGCGAAGCGTCATCAGCTTCCGCGTCGAGATGCCGGCTCCGAGTGCCGAGGCACTCGCCGAGGTGGCGAAGAGCCTGCGCACCGGCACCGCGAGTCCCGAGCTGCGCCCGCTTCCGATTCGGCGCCTCGAAGCCGCACTGGTGTTCGCTTCGGTCGGTGCCGGCGGCGATACCACCGAGCACGCGCTGCCCGGGGGGAGGTTCGAAGGCTCGAGCGGTCACGCGAGTGCCTCGGGTGACGCCTACTGGTCCAGTCGCGTGTTCACTCTGACGCTCGACTCGCTCGATGCGCAGGTGTTCCGCAGTGCGATCGAAGCGGGCGAGCTGATCGCGAGCCTCGGCTACGCCTTCGTCGCCGACGGCGTGGCGCCCGACGAACCGCTCATCACGATTTCCGACTCGCGGACGCTTGGGCGTGCCCTGCGCGCGCGGTTCGCGGGTGGTGCCGCGCCGCCAACCCAGCTCACGCAGCTGACGCAGCCGACTCAGCCGACTCAGCCGACCGAGTCGGCACCCGACAGCATGCTGCGCAGGGTGGTCAAGGCCAGTGCGCTTCGCATCGGCATCGATGCGAAGCGGTGGCCCGACCTGATCCGGCGCGTCGATCTCAACGACCGGGTGCCGCCCGGCTACGCGGCACTCGACGTCTACTGCTTCGACTTCCGCGACGAGCTGCGTCCCGACCTCGCGGAGAAGTGGGCGGAGGTGGAAGCGCAGACCGTGCAGGGCAGCCCGTTCAAGCTCGAAGCCGTGTTCCGAAGCGGAGCGCCCGAACTCTATGCCTCGAGCCTGCGCTTTCCGGTCGCGGTGCGCATCGACCGTCCGTATCGCTTTCGGGTGATCGAAGTGCGGCGTGACGGCAGCTCGAAAACCGGCTCGTGGCTCACGGCCACCGGCTGGACCCAGTTGCTCGACGTCACGACCCGAGCCAATCCAAGCGCCGCTCCCGGTGTGAGACCGATTCGATGATCCACTCTCTGCGAGGCCTGCCATGAAGCGACTGCTCTCGACGTTGTTCCTGATCGCCACGGTTGCGTGGGCGGCGCCCGGGCACGCGCTCGTCAAGTACGACGCGGGCACGCGCTCGATTCGTGGCGTCCAGCTGCTTCAGGACGCGACCGATCCCAAGGTCTACTACTACCTGCCGCAGTATCCGCGGCTCGCCACCCGCGAGGACGGCACGTTCGAACTGCTGTGCCTCAAGTACCTGGACGCGAACGGAGGCGCGAGTGGCGGACTGTTCCATGCGCTGATCGAGTTCACGCTGCCGCCCGAATTGCTGGCGCAGTTGCAGGACAGTCTCAAGCTGATCGACAGCGGCGCGCGCATCGCCGGGCCGGTCCCGCTGATGCAGATGGTGAAGGACGGCGAGGAAGGCAAGGGGTCATTCCAGGTCATCTCGTCGCTGCTCGCAGACCGCGGTGACGGCGGATTCACACGCTCCATGGTCGCCTCCGGCACCGCGCCGGTGACGCCGGAGTCGCGCGCGGTCGTCGGCGCCATCCTGTCCGCACAGGGCGCGACGCTGTTGTGGAACTCGCTGACCGGGCCGACCTCCGACGTCTCGGTGGCGATCCATGCGTACTACGAGGCGGCGGTTCCAGGCTACAACGCGCGTGTGACGGCGGACGCCTCGACGGTCTACCAGCACTTCAGCCAGATCGCGAACACCCAGAAGACTTACTCGCGCCGCCAGATCCGCGATGTCGTCGACAAGTTGAAGCACGACGGCACGCTCAAGGTCGAGGTGTTCGATCGCAGCCAGGGCCTTGGAATCAAGAACGACGACATGGCCGGCGTGCTGCAGGTCGTCACCGACAAACTCACGCAGCTCATGTTCGACGCTTCGACCGGCTGGTCGTCGTCGCCGGCGCGCGAGACCGCGGTCGAGTCGAACCAGATCCAGGGACGTCAGGACCGTGGCTGGCTCGCGCGCACGTTCGGTGGCGCCAAGGACACCCAGTACTACACCGACGATCAGTGGGTGCTCAAGAAGCGTCAGGACATCCGGCAGAATACGTTCGTGCTCACGCTGAGCAAGAACTCGACGATCAAGGTGCCGCTCGACACCGCCGGAAACCTCGGCGGCCTCTACGGAGCACTGGGTCAGGACACGCGCTACTTCCGCATCGTGAACCTCGCCGATCCGGCGTTCGAGTTTCGCCCGGTGTTCTTCCAGCTCGACGGCGACGTACTCGATTCGTTCCAGGACGACGTGAACTTCGTGTCGGTGAGCTTCCGCAAGACCTACGCCGATCGGCCGGCGTTCACCAAGTCGATCCAGTTCAGCCGCGCCGAGATCCAGGCCGGCAAGACCGCGCAGACCATCTCGTTTCCGCGCCTCGGCATGACCGGGAACGACTGGACCGGCTACGAATACCAGACGCGCTGGAGCCTGCGCGGCGGGCCGACGCTGTCGGTGCCGGCGAGGGCCGAGGATTGGATCAAGAGCCACGATGCCGCGATCTCGCTGGCGCCGCCGCTCGAGCGCCGCGTGATCGAGATCGAAGCCGATCGTCAGCAGTTCGCGCAGCAGGGGCTCAGCACCGCCGTGGTGGAGTTCGCCTCGACGCTGGCGGGCAAGCCGCGACTGCAGCGCAAGGCGACGCTGCGCGCCACCGACACCGCGCCGACTTCGAAGGTGTCGCTGTATCTCGATCCCAAGTCGCCGCTCGCCTACCGCGTCTCGTGGCACTCGGCCAAGGGCGACCATCTGGGCCGGCTCGGCCTGGTCGAATCCGACTACCTGTTCATCGTGCCACCGTCCAGCGATTCGCTGCGTGCGGCGGCGGGCGGTGGACGGTGAACCTGCGTTCGGCGTGGCGCTGGCCACGCGTGCTGTTCGTGACTGCACTCGCCGTCGCGGCATGCGCCGGCGCCGCAGGCGCGCAGACGGTGCTGATCGATCGCGGTGTGCGGGCGGGGGGCCTGTGGTGCTTCCCGCTCCCGACCGACAGCCTGAGCTATGTGTACGTGCCGGCGGCCGCACGGCTCGCGACCGACGATGCGGGCCGCCCGCAGTTCTCGTTCGTTCGCTACGTCGTCAACGAGCGTCGTGACTCGAGCACTTCGTCCACCATCTCCGAGGCACGCGGCGGCGGCATCCTGACCTTCCTGGTGTTGATCGACACCGATCCCAAACTGGTCGAGGACGCTCAGCGGGTGCTGCGCAGGACGCTCAAGAACGACTCGATCTCGGTGCGCGGCCCGATCGTGTTCCAGGACGGCCGCTACACGCTGGTGTCCTCGATCCTGCAGCCCGGCGGCGCCGCGCGGCCGACGGTGCTGGCGACCGGGCGCGCCCCGGTGCTCGAAGGCAACCGGCTGGCGCTGTCGTTCGACCTCGACGCCGAGCGCGCGACGCTGCTGATGCACAGCTTCACCATGGCGGCGCCCGACATCTCGCTGATGTTCGACATGACGATCGCCGGTCTCACCGAGGCTTACGACGCCGAGCTGACGATCGACTGGTCCGAGGTCAAGAAGCACAAGTCGTTCTCGACCGGTGGCACGGTGTACTACGTGAGTGCCGACATCGAGCTGGCGCTCGACGAGCTGCGGCGCGACAGCGCGATCAAGTTGAAGACCAGCGGCACCAGCGCCTCGATGGAGGCGCTGCTGGCCACGGTCTACAACAAGCTGCTCGAGCTGATGTACAAGCCGGTCAAACCCGAACAAGTTTCGGCCTCCGACCAGAACAACCTCGCCGGCGCGCTCAGCTCGATGTTCCAGGGCAAGGGGGCGTTCTCGAGCCGCAAGACCATGGGTTTCGGCGCGCAGATCGCCTACACGCAGCGCGAGACGCGGACCGAGGGGGCGAGCGTGATGCACTTCGACCATCGCTCGAGCGTCGAGCGGCACGCGCTGATCGCATTCAACATCGGTGACCTGTTCGCGCGCCACGGCGCCGATCCGAACCTGTTCCGCGCGGTCAACCTCGGCGATCCGACCTTTCAGCAGCGCGAGGTGCAGGTCGCCGTCGATGCCGCGTTGCTGCCCGAGTTCGAGCGCTACGTGAACAGCGTCACGGTCACGCTGCGCAAGGATCACGTCAATGGCCAGCAGACCTTGCGCGAAGTGGTGCTGAACCGCACCAACGCGGCGGCGGCGCCGGGGGATCGCAAGCTGATCTACGGCTGGAACGGTGACGACGACCGGCTCGCGTGGCTCGACTACGACTACCGCGCGCGCTGGAGCTTCAAGGGCGGCGGCGCGTTCGAGACCCCGTGGACGCGCATGAACACCCCGATGATCGATCTGTTCGCGCCCTACGAGCGCCGCAGCGTCCAGATGTTGGGTGACGCCGCGACGCTCAAAGCCCGCGGGGTGCGCGCGGTGGTGCTGCAGATCGAATACCCGTTCTTCGGCGAACTGCGCCGTCCGCAAATCGTCGCGCGTCCCGAGGAGTCGCTCGAGGACAAACGCGTCGAGATCACGCTCCCACTCGGTCACCCCGACTACGCGTACACGCTGACCTGGCAGCTCGCCGGCAACCAGCGCCTGACCGCACACCGCCGCGATGGCAGCGGGTTGGTTTTCGTCGATGAACTTCCGTGAACTGGAGGACGACATGAGGATCGGATTCGTACGAGACGCCGCGCGGCGCGTCGCCGTCGCAGTGGCGATCGTGACGCTCGCCGCGTGCGCTGCGCGTCCCGCACGCGCCGTGGTGCTGGACGACGAGAACCGGCTGACGATCACGCTGAAGGACCGCACCGCGGTGACGCTCCTCGGCGTGGCGTCGGGATCGCCCGGTGTGAAAACCACCGAGTACTACTACCTGCCGGCGAATCTCCACCTCGCCACGCGGCCCGACAGCACGCCCGAATTCCTGTTCATCAAGTTCACGACCGAGAAGAAGGTGGATGCCGGCGGGCTGAACGGCGGGCTCGTGCACTTCCTGATGGAGTGGGGGCTCACGCCGGCCCAGGAGGAAGATCTGCGCGCCAGGCTCAAGAGCGTGAACGACAAGGCGGTCGTGCTCGGAGCGGTCCCGATGGAGACCCAGGGCGAGACCGGCTCGTTCCAGATCATCTCGGGCACGCTCACCGACAGCAAGATGGCGGGCACGCTCGCGATGTCCGGAAGCTGCCCGCTGGTTCCCGGCGGGCGGGCGGCGGCTGCCGGCCGGCTCACCGCCGAAGGCGCCCAGCTCCTCGCGACCTCGCTCGAGAAGAGCCGCTCGATCTCGGACGTCTCGATCGGGCTCAATTTCTCCTACACGGTCCTCGCCCCGGCGGTCCGCGCCACCATGACCGTGGACTGGTCCAAGCTCGAGAAACAGGGTGAAACGCTGTCCTCGGACTACACGCGGACCCGGACCGGGACCAAGTGCGGGTTCTGGTCGTGTTCGGGTATCTACGCCTATTCGTATGAAGAGGCGAAGGACCAGTTTTCGTTCCTGGAGGAGAAGCAGGTGGTCCAGGTGCACATCGAGGAGACCGTGGCCGACGAACGTGCAGCCAAGGTGCGGGAGGCGTTCCTGCAGCTATTCCTGAGCGCGATGGCCGAGCCGGCTCCGCCGCCGCCGCCGGCGTCCGACGAGGCCAAGGCGACCTCCCACGAGGCGAAGCAGGGCAGCGCCTACAAGTTCCGCCAGACCTCGCTCAAGACGGCGATGCAGCAGAAGAGCCGCACCTTCCGGCTCACCGCCGCGGTCGCGCTGCGCAAGCCGCACACCCTGGTCGGCAATCTGGGTGAGTGGTACGACGGCGTGCGGGACAACCCCAAGTGCGTCTCGGCTGTGAACCTGAACGACCCGTTCTTCCAGCACCGCGACATTCACTTCATCCTCGATCTCGACGCCAAGGCGATGTTCGAGCAGGAGGCGAACTACGTCACGGTCAACGTGCGCAAGAAGCGCAGTGCCGGAAATGCGTTCGAGGACCGCGTCACGATCGACGAGAAGTACGTGAAGGAGAAGGGTATCGACGCCACGGTGACCTACGCCCGCGGCGAGGACTCGAATCCGGACGCCTACGAGTACCAGACCCAGTGGAGCTTCCGCGGCGGGCGCGTGTGGCCGCCGACGCCGGCATGGGAAAAGGGCAGCTGGGAAGGCGTCACGCTCGCCGCACCGATCGCTCCCCGCACGATCGAAGTGGAAGGAGACCTCGAAGCCATGAAGGCGCGCGGCATCACCCGCGTCACGGTGCAGATCCACTACCCGAAGCTCGGCGCCGAACTCGAGGAGAACATCAGCGTCTCGCCGGCACGCAATGAACCGCTGGTGAGCAAGAAGCTGTTCATGGATCGCGACGCCCGCGGCTACGTGTACCGGCTGATCCTCGATCACAAGACCGAGGGAAAGCTCGCGCTGCCGTGGAGTGCCAAGGCCGGCGACGACTACATCTACGCCGTGATCCCCGAAGGCGTGCTCGAACGCCCCGAGATGAAGGAAATGGCCAAGTCGGCCGCCATGCAGGTGGCGACGAGCGCGAAGGACAAAGTGCTCGCTCGCTTCGACGAACTGATCGGAGGAATCACCAAATGAAGCCCCAGTCGATCGGCACGTCGCTGCGTGCCCTGGTGCTCGCCGTGCTGGCGGTGGCCGTTGCGGCCCCGCAGGCCTCGGCGCAGCAGATCCTGCTCGACAAGCTCGTGAAGGCGGGCGAGCTCACGCTGTTCCCGGACCTCAACAATCCGAGCCTCTTCTACTACGTGCCCGACAAGGTGCGGCTCGCGACCGACGCGAACGGCACGCCGCAATTCTCGTTCCTGCGCTACGTCGAGAACGTGCGCTCGGGCGCCGACCAGGCGGAAGCCCGCGAGGGTGACGGTGGCGGCATCGTGCACGCGCTCGTCACGCTGGGCGTGAGCGACGAGCAGCGGAGTGCGGCTCTGCGTGAGCTGCAGCGCACCCACCCGGGCGCCACCATTCAAGGCCCGATCCTCTTCAAGTCGGGTCGCTTCGGTCTGGTCTCGGCGTTCGCGGATCCCAAGGGGAACCTGACCAAGCAGGTCGTGGGGCTCGGCAACGCGCCGCTGCTGGACGGCGAGAAGGCGGCCGTCTCGATCCAGCTCACCAAGCTCGGCTCCAAGATCCTGTGGGAGTCGTTCAACATGCCGGCTCCCGACGTGAGCTTCCACTTCGAGATGGACATGTCGGGCTACCGCTCTCCCAAGCGCGCGACCATCGACGCCGACTGGTCCAAGGTCTACGAGCACAAGGCGTTCAACGGAGCGATCGCGACCAACATGCTGGCGGCCGAGGTCAGCGCTGCCTACGACGATCTGCGCAGCACCAGCGCCATCAAGGTCACGCAGATCGGCGAAGACGAGAAGATGAACCAGATCGTCGAAGCCGCTTACAAGATGATCCAGGAACGCATGTTCGAGCCGACCGGCGGCACCGGCACGCCGAGCCTCACGGATCTCTCGTCGATGGGGCACGGGAGCCAGCCGAGCCTGCTCGATCGCGCGACCACGCGTCTGAAAGAGGCGCAGGCCGCGACCGAAGCCGAGAACGTCCGCACGCGCGCCGAAAACAAGGACATCGCGGGTCGGAATGACAAGGCGCGACTGGAGCAGGGGAAGGTCGCGGGCGCGACGTTCAACTCACAGCTCGCCGAGCAGACCGCAATCGATGCCGAGTCCGAGGCGGTGATCGCGAAGCGGCGCGCCAAGGTGGCGGCCGAAGAACTCGCGAACGCGAAGGCGGAGCCGGCGGGTGACGACGTGCTCGACAAGGCGGCGAAGGCGGATCCGGCTGAACTTCAGAAGCAGGTGGTCGCGCTGCAGAAAGCAGCCGACGAGGCCCAGGCGCGTGCGACCAAGCTTCGTGCCGACGCGAACAAGCTGCGTGGTGACGCGGCGCTCGCGACCGCCACCGCCGCACCGACCGAGGCGTCCAAGTCCGAGAAGGCCGCACCCACGCTTTCGATCATGGCGTCGCTGCAGATCAAGAAGGTGAAGCAGACGGGCACGTTTCACTTCGACATGAACAAGTACACGCCCGAGAACCTGACGCTGCCGTTCGACGAGAACATCGGGGACCTGCGTCGCCTGAAGAACGACGCGTCGCACTTCCGTCAGGTCAATCTCGACGACCCGCTGTTCAAGCAGCGCGAGCTGGTCGCGATGGTCGACGGCGTGAGCGCTCAGGACTTCGGACAGTTCGTGAACTTCGTGAGCGTGCAGATGCGGAAGAAGCACGCGAGCGGCGAAGAGACGAACGACGAAGTGCGCGTCGACCGCAACAACTTCAACAAGGAAGGCAACAACTTCAAGCTGCTGTACGGCTGGAAGGGCGACGACGATCGCCGGCGCTGGATGGAGTACGAAGTCCAGTCGACCTGGAGCTTCTTCGGCGGCAAGAGCGTCGTCGAACCGTGGCGTAAGGCGAACGCGGGCGCGATCAACCTGGCGCCGCCGATCCGCCGCCGCACGGTGATGCTGGACGGCAACGTCGAGACGCTTCAGCAGTCGGAGGTCCGTGCGGTCACCGTCAAGCTCTACTACGACGTCGCGGGCAGCGAGCAGAGCAAGCAGGTGACTCTGAACGTCGCCAAGGGGCAGATCGCGGAGAAGCTCGAGCTGCTCGCTCCGCCGGACCACACCCAGTACGCGTACGAGATCACCTGGCAGCTCAAGGGCAACCGCTCGGTGTCGTCGCCGCGCCAGACCACGGTGTCCGACATCCTGTATGTCGACGAGCTGCCCGCCACCTCCGCCTCCGGCGCGCTGCCCGCGTCGCGCTGAGCCGACCACTCTTCGAGGAGCACGCCATGACGTTTCCGAGAACATTCCTAGCTGCCGGTGCGCTCGCGGTCCTCGCGATGCTCGGCGCAGCCACGCGTCCGGTGCATTCCGGGCCGCTGGACGCCAGCCTTGCGCCGTTCCCTCCGCTGCGGGCGCCGATGCCGAACTATGTCGGAGTCCGGTATTACAAGTTCTTCCCGGCCGCGAACGGGATCAACGTCGAAAAGGCCGGATCGAGCGCCGCTCTCAATCAGTGGTTCAACGTCGCAGACTTCCACCTGAAGCCGGTCGCGTTCGGCCGTCGCTGGTACAACGGCGAGGTCGCGACCTTCCGCGCCACGGTGATCGACGAGGGCGCTCAGATCGTCAAGCTCCGCGAGTCCACCACGCGCGATGCGTTGATGGCCTTCAACCAGCGCTACAGCGGCAAGCTGGTCGAGAAGCTCGACGAGTACCGGAAGAAGCGCATCGAGCGGGCGAAGGCCGATCTGGGCGTGGCCGAAGCGATGAAACTGGTCGAGGCCGAAGTCGATCAGGTCGGCGCCGACAGTGCCGTCGTGCGTACCGCGAAGGCCGAGACCGAGCTGAAGGACGTGACGACGCAGCGCCAGCAGATCCTGGTGAAGGCCAAGTCCTCATCGTGGTTCCCGAAGGTCGTGTCGTTCGCAAAGACGATGAAGGAAATGCTCAAGGCCACGAGCCCGACGGCGCTGCTCGGCGTCGGGATCGACCTCGCTTCGTCGAATGCGGAAGAGGTGATGACGCTGTTCGTCACCGAGGCGTACCGCGAGGAACTCGCGCGCCTGGACGAGCGCGAAGAGGCGATCACGAAGGCGATCGCCGAGGCCAAAGACGACGCGATCAAGCTGCGGTTGAGCGCAGCGCAGAAGCGACTGGAGGCGGCTCGGATCAAGCTGCTGCAGCGCGGGCTCGAGCGGCTCGTTCTCGCCGGCACCGAGCGCATGGCGATCTCCGAACTCGCCCTCCTGGAAGAGAGCGACAAGCAGGGGATGAAGCTGTTCCAGGAGTTGAGCCGCTACAACAGCCAGCTGATCACCCAGGGCCGTGACCTGCAGCGCAAGGGCAACGACTACCTGCAGACGCTCGACAAGAGCGTGTTCGGGCGGACTCCGGGAATCCTTGCGTGGATCGACCACGACATCAAGCTCGTCCGCGATCGTCGCAGCGGCGACAACGGTGAGTGGCTCACGGTCGCGGACGAGACCCGCAACTACTTCTCGAAACACGCCGACTGGTACCGCATGGAACACAAGATGGTCGCCGACCAGCTCGAGGCGATCGGTGCCGGCAAGCATCTCGCGCTCGTGGACGAGACGGTCCTCGGAACGCTGGACAAACTCGGAATCAGGTGACGGGGCCCCACGGGCGCCGTTTTTCTCACGGAGGAAGTCCGAAATGAACCGCCAACCATCACACTCGATCGCGATCGGCCTCGGCCTTTTGGCGCTGCTCGCGATGGCGCCGTCGCCGGCGCTCGCCGAGCCCGCGCCCGCGGACTCGACGCCCACGAAAGCATCCAGTGCGGTTGCGGCAGCCGGACTGCTTCCCGTACACGGCATCCTGGTCGACCTGGACGCGCTCGCGGCACCCGGCAAGTCGGGAGCGCGTCCATCCGCCAGGTCGCGCGACGGCGCCGTGGAAGATCTGAAGAAGCTCTGGAAGGACCATCTCAAGGTCGCGGGCTTCAACGTGGTCCAGTTCCGGATCGACGTGAATGACGCCGATGCGCGCGACGCCGAACGGCTGGTCGAGCTGTGCGCGTGGGCAAAGGTCGAGGGAGTTCGGCTGGCACCCTGCCTGGTGGCCGGCCCGATCGGTTCCGCGCTGACCGACGACTACTCGAAGCGCTCGGCCGCATTCGTCGCCCAGGTGATCGAGGCTGCACGCCGTGCAGGCGACGACGGCCTCGCGAGCTATGCGCAGATCATGTTGTATGCGCTCGGACGCCCGCTCAATCACTCGGCGAGTCAGGGTGCGGTCGAGACCGCGACGGCGGTGCGGGTGCTCAAGTCCGCTGCCGAGGCGATTCGCACCTCCGAGCAGCAGGCGCTCGCGGGCACGACGCTTCAGCCCACACCGCTCAGCATCGACGCGTCGTTCGACTACGAGCTGATCCGCCACGGCGCGATCGTGCACACCGCCCTCACCGACGACGCCTACCAGCAGGGCTACGCCACGCTGCGGGACTTTCTGCTGGCGGTCGTCGCGCAGGCGCCGGTCGAGGTGGTGAGCGTCCAGTGGTTTCCCGGAAGCGTCAGCTCCGAAGGCGTCGAGCGGCTGCCCGACGTCGTCACGCGTCTGCAATCCGATCTGCCCGGCAAGCTGCTGGTGATCGAGACCGGCTACTCGAGCGCCGCCGGACGCGACACGGCGCAGGCGCGCTACTACGCGCTCGCATTCCAGAATCTGAGCGACCTGCGCATGACGCAGGGCATCGACTCGCCGTTCGCCGGCATCGTGTGGCACTCGGCATTCGATCGCGGCGACGACAACGGCAAGCCCGAAGGGGCGAACGTGAACTGGTCGGAGCGCGCGGGCGAGCTGACGCGCATGTGGAACGATCCGCGTTCCGATGCGAAGGCCGCGCGCAACTGGCTCGATCGCGTCGAGGGTGGGCTCGGCGTGATGTCGCGTGCCAGCGCCACCAGCACCAAGGTCGCGCCGAAGGCGACGCTCAAGTTGCTCGCGAGCCTCGACGAAGCGGTCGGACGGTCGGCGGAGCAGTCGGGCGCGAACGCCGCGGTGCGTGAACTCACCGCGCGCGGCACCGGAGTGGGAAAGCAACTCAAGGACCGACTGCAGGGCGCGATGCTCGGGCTGCTCGACACCTGGCTCGCGAAAACCGCGGACGATCTCTTCACCACTCAACCGGAGCAGGCCGCAGCACCCCAGACGCCCGGCGAGATGCCGGACGTCCAGATCGTCGGCATCGGTGAGACGCCGACCGGACTCAAGCTCGGCGGTTCCGCTTCGATTCCCATCTCGCTCTTCAACGCCGGCTTCGCTCCGGCCTCGAACGTGGTCGTCTACCTCAAGGATGGCGACGCGGTCGACCTGTCGCGCAGCAATCCGACCACCCTCTCGCCCGGGGGCACCACCACGATCGAAGTGCAGTGGACGCCGACGCGCACCGGCAGTTTCCGCGCCGTGATGCTCGACGCCTACTGCGACCGTGACGCCGACCCGAGCACCAATCGCGCGCTGCTGGGAGACGTGCAGGTCGACCCAATCGGTGGCGGTGGTGGCACCGGCGGCGGCCCGAAGGGCACGCACGGCGGGTTCAACGTCGACATGTCGGGCGTGCTCGCGACCGCGGACTTCAGGAGCAGCGCGCAATCGAGCAGCGCGCCCGGCTTCGTCGCGGTCGAAGCCTTCGTCACTCCGATGACCTTCATGACCACGACCCCGAGCGCTCCGGCCGGCTCGAGCGGTGGGAGCACGACGGCGCCTCGCACCGCGACGGCCGGCAAGACCGCGGCGGCCGGCGTCGCCAGTGGCGCCACGATGACCATGAGCAGCGGAGAGGGCGGGTCGACGATGTCGGCGCGCACCGTCACCGGCACGCCGTCGACGCCGGCGCCGGCGCCGAGTGTCTCCGAGCCGGTCGCGATGACGATCGTCAATCCGTTCCCGAGCGCGTTCACCCAGGCGACCGCGACCCTGACGGTCGACGATCGCGTGGTCGCGACCCGCTCGCTCGGTACGATCCTCCCGAAGCAGCGCCGGACCGTGAGCTTTGCGGGCTGGAGCCCGCCCGCCGGTGGGACCTATCGGGTGCGCGTCGACGTGAAGGGTCGCTCGCCGCTCGGCAAGGAGCTGAACACGTGGGCCGCCGATCGCATCAAGATCGGAAGCGCGCTCCCGCAGCCGATGATGGCGGCAGCCGCGGCGCCGACGATCACGCGGCTCACGACCCGGTCGCTGACGCCGGTGATGCGCAATCCGCTCTCGGGCGGCGTGCGTCCGATGAGTGCGAGGCCGGCGACGCTCGGTGCGCCCGGCTTCCGTAGCTTCGCGCGCGGTGGCCAGCCGCTCGGCCTCGGACCCAACAGCATCGAGATCCGGCCGTTCCCCGTGACCGCGCAGAGTCCGGTGCAGTTTTCGATCCGGCTCATGAACTCGGAGCGCGAATCGGTGCGACAGGCCCGCGTGCGACTGTTCGTGGATCGCGAGGATCTGGGCGAGGTCCTGGTCGACGTTCCCGCCGGCGGCTACGCACTCGCGAGCGGTTTCCGCACCTGGACCGCGAGCATCGGCCGGCACGACGTGCGGGCACAGGTGAGCGCCGCCACGCTGAACGGCGAAGCCACCAAGCCGATCATGGTGCTGACCGGAGCCGGTCCGACCGCCGCGGCACGCCTCGGCGGTGCGCCCGGAGTGCGCTCGATCGGGAGTCGGCCGACTCCGACCGTTCGCACCCTCGATCCGCGCACGCCCGTCGCCACCATGTCGTCGGCATTCGAATCGCCGCGCAGCGGACTCGGTGCGGCGCGTCCCGATCTCGAGATCACAGCGCGCGATCTGCACTTCATGCCTGCGGTCCCGACCGCGAATTCGCCGCTCGTGATTCCGATCACGGTACGCAACGTGGGCGGCGCGATCGCCCGCGATGCGCGGGTACTCGCGGTGTTGCAGGTCGACGGACACGAGACCGCGCGCCAGCAGTTCACGACCACCGTCGCGCCGGGCGCCTCGACGGTGCTCGAGTGGCGGCTTGCGACCCCGGCCAGCGGCCAGCTCGGTGTCACCGCCACCGTGACGGTGCTCGGAGATCTGCGGCCCGACAACAATCAGGCGCGCGCCATGGCGACGGTTTCCTCCGGCATGACGCCCGTCAAGCTGCTCACCCCGACCCGGATCCGTCGGTAACTCGGAGCCTCTCATGCGCCCCACACGCATTCTTCTCTCGCTCGCGCTGGCGTTGTTCGCGGCAGGCGCAACGGCGTCTCACGGCTTCGCTCAATCGCCGCCGTTCGTGAGCATCAGCCTGTTGCCGCAGCCGTCCTACTACCCGGCCGACTGGCAGGTCACGCACACGCTCGCGGAGATGAAGGTCTACAACCCGATGTCCGAAGACATCGAATGCCAGTTCCGCGTCGTGGTGTCTCAGGACGGCAGCTCCGCGACCACCACCGAGACGCGCCGCTTCCCGAACGGCCTCAACACCTACAAGACTCCGCAGCTCTGCAACTGGCGCGGCCTGCAGTTCAATGGCGCGATGGCGAAGAGCGTGGCGCGGACCGGGCATCTGTCCGAGAGCTACGTGTTCCTGAGCGTCTATCTGGAGAACTGCGTGCTGGCGATCTCGCGCACGCCGGTTCAGTCGGTCTCGGCGTCCACCGGATTCCTCGTGTCGGTGCCTTCGCCGCCCGCCCTGCGCAGTCCCGCCGAAGGCAGCGAGTCGCATCTTCCGAATCCGGTGTTCAGCTGGACGCCGGTGTTCATGTCCGACGGCGCGCAGGTGCTGTACCGCTTCCGTCTGGTGCGTGTGCTGCCGGGGCAGACGCCGCGGCAGGCGATCGAATTGAATCGCGCCGAGTTCGAGACCATCACCCGCTCCACGGGCAACTTCTCGTATCCGACCGCCGCGCCGCGTCTGCAGAACGACTGGCGCTACGCGTGGCGCGTGCAGTCGGTGCACGGAGCCAGCAACTGGCTTCCGGGCATGCCGCAGTCGCAGGTCTACACCCCGGTCGGATCGAACGACGGGTTGAGCGAGATCTTCGCGTTCACCTGGCGGGGGGGCGGTGATCCGGGGCGCGCGGTTTCGAACGTGACGGCCAGCCGGGAGCTCGATGCATGGGGTGATGCCAAACTCGCGACGATCACGGGTGCGGGAGCCGATCCACGACCCTGGAGTCGGGATCGCGTCGCGGGCGGCGGGCGTGCCGAAGCCACACTCGCCACCGACGCGTCGCCGGCACTCGCCGACGCCTCGCGTTCCGCGGTTCCGGTGTGGTGGGCCACGATGCTCGATGCCGACGGCGGGCAGGCGCGCCGCAGCGAATGGTTCGAGCGCCGGGCTCAGGCGCGCGAACTCGCCGGCGCGACCGCGATCGAGAACGCAGCGGAGGGCGCAAGTGCGCCCGAGCAGGCCTCCTCGACCACCGCGCAGGCCGCCTCCACCGATGGCGGTGCGCCCGTCACTTCACCCGCGCTGGGCGGCGATCCCAATACGGTTCCGCTTCCCACCGCACCGGACGAAACAACCTCCTCGTGGGCGAAGCTGATCGGAAGCGTTTCGGTCTCGGGCGATGTGTACGGCCATGAAGGTGGCGGGCCGTCCGCTCAGCCGAACCGCAACGGTCGCATGAACGCGGGCATGACGCTGAGCATGCTCGGCGGCCGCATGAACCTGCCACTCGACGCTCTGGTGTCGGACAACCGGGTCGCGGTGAGTCACAGCATCAATCAGTTCGGCATCAATCCTCAGTGGGCGTGGGGTGGTCTGCTGGCGGGACACTTCGCACCCCGCTACTCGAACCTCACGCTCGCCGACGCGACGGTGCTGGGCGGGGGAGGCGAGGTCACGCGCGGATCGTGGCGGGTGGGCGGCCTCTCGGGCCGCGTGCGTCAATCGCTGCGCGCCGACTCGGCGAACGCGTTCCAGGGTCAGTACGCGCGACACGTCAACGCCGGACGCATCGGGAATGCAAACGTGCTGCAGACCGCGGTCGAGGTCGCGGTGATGGAAGCGCGCGACGACGAGGGCTCGCTGCCGAGCACCGACAGCCTCACCCGCGCCACCGTGCAGTCGAACGGCGTGCTGGGCTTGCGCGCGCGCCGCATGCTGTTCGACTCGACGCTGGTGCTGCAGGCGGAGGGTGCGTGGTCGCGTTATCGCCGCGATCTGCGATCGAACGGCGACAATCTGTACGGTCGTGCCGTGACGATCCAGCTGTCCCGCGACACGCCGCTGAGCGGAATCGGCGGACGGCTCGACTATCTGAACGGCGGGTTCGTGAATCTCGGCAACGCAGCACTCGCGAGCGATCGCATGGAGTCGCAGCTCAATGGCCGCCATGCGCTCTTCAATGGCCTGCTCGACGTGAGCGCGAATGCCGGTATCCGGGATGACAACCTGAGCCGCACGCTCGGCGCGCGAACCCGCCGCGCGCTGCTCGGCACGCATCTCGGCTGGCGTCCGCCGCGGGGACTCGGGGCCGAGTTCGAGCTGGGCTGGGTCTCGGGCAACTCGGAGGCGAGCCTCAATCGGCCCGAACTGGGAGACGTCACGCGAAACCTGATGTTCTCGCCGCGCTTCACCTGGGGCAGCGAAGCGATCGCGCACACGATCTCGGCCTCGTACTCGCTCCAGCGACTCGAGTACTCGGGTGACGGCGCCCTCGAGTTGAGCAACGGCCGCAACACGATCGTGGTGGGCAGCTATCAGGGGATCGTCTCGCGCACCCTCACGCTGCTCATGAGCGGCAGTTACTTCCTCTACGATCTCGGCACCAGCGTGACGGAGACCGGAACCGCCGGCCCCGGCGTCAACCTCAATCTGTTCTCGGGCCGGCTGCAGTCGACCGTGCAGCTGCAGTTCACCCAGACGCGCATCGGCGGCATCGGCATCGAGCGCGAGCTGGCCCCAACGATCGAGGCGCACTACCAGGTGGCGGGCCGCCACAGCGTGTTCGTGCGTGCCGGCTATCGCCGCTACCGCGTCGGCAATCCGCTCGGCTCGGACTTCGACGACCGTCAGGCGACCATCGAGTACTCCGCCGGGCTGTGACCGAAGCGATTCACGGACGCTCCGCGTCGGGTCGCGGCTCCTGTTGCGCGCGCAGCTCGGCGAGGTTGATCTCGATCGAAGGATTCGCGTGCATCAGGTCGCGCAGGATCTGATCGCGGTCGCGTGAGGGCTCGACGTCCACTCGCTGCGGCGTGCGATCCGGCTCGAGGTGGGGCCACAGCACCTCGCGCACGTCGGGCGGCAACACGCTCTCGAGGTATTCGAGTGCTGTGCCCCGCAGCATCCGGTCGCCGGCAAACAGCCCTCGAAACGCGATGCGCAGCGGCTCGCGAGGGAGCACCATCGACAGCAGCGTGAAGGTGTGTTGAAGCGTGCGACCTGCGCGCTCGCGCAGGAAGTCGTCGACGAACGTGCTCTCCTCGCGTTCCTCGAGCCGTTCGAGCAGGCGCTGGGATTCCCACACCGGGTGTCCGACCGCGGCCTCGCGACGCACCGCCGAGAGAATGCGCGCGGAGTCCGCGCGCAAGTGTTCGTCGCGCTCGATGAGGCGCGCCAGTGCCACTCCGCACCGGTAGCGGACCTCGAAGCGCGCATCGTCGAGGCCGCCGGTGAGTCCCTCGACCGCGAGCGGAGTCGGATAGTCGGTGAGCAGTCTCGGAATGCGGCGCCGGATCGAGACGTCGGTGGCAGGATCCAGCAGCGTGTCGACGAGTCGGCGGACATGAGAGGCCGCTCCGCCCGCCGCTTCCTCGACCGAACGAGCCAGTGCGACCGGGAGCATCGTCGAGAGCGTGGTGCGGGTGGTCAAGTCCTGGACCTCGAGCGGGTCGAGCCTCAGTTCCCCGACGCGCAGCCCGGCTTCGAGTGATGCGATGTAGCCGCGCTGCACGCGCGACACCACCGCCAGCACCGCGGCCGACGACGCGACCGCGAGTCCGAGCAACACGGGCATCGAAGCGCCCGCGGCGACTCCGAGCACCAGCAGAATGAGGCCGGCACCGACCGCGTCGCCGAGCCGATCGCACGCCACGTCGACCAGTGCCCGGGTGGCGCGCTTTTCCGCCGGCGGAATCGGGGTGTAGAGCAGCTCGTAGCCGGCCCGGAACAGGGAGCCGCGCATCACCAGCTCGAGCCCGCGAGCCGCGATCGCGCTGGCCGCGCCCGGCGCCACCAGGGCCACGGTGGCGCCGCCCACCACGGCCGCCGGCAACGACCCGATGGTGCGCGCAAGGCCGCCGTGCTCGAGTGCGGCACGCGCGAACAGCGACTGAATCGCGAAGGTGAGCAGCGCGGTCGCCGCGTAAAAGGTCGAGAACACCCGCATCAGCTCGTGGCTGCCGCGCCACGCATCGGTGACCTGCGCCTTGAACACGAAGTCGAGCAGCGCCGCGCTCGCCGCGCTGCCGAGCACCAGCAGTGCCAGATTGCGAAGGTAGGGGGTCGCGATCAGCCGTCGCATGGCTTCGCGCGAGCCGAGTGCGGACGGCGGCTCGGGTGCCTTCGCGACTCGCGCGGGGAGCGGCGGGAAGCGCCACGTCGCCCACGCGCATCCGGCGTGGGCGAGTGCCAGCGCCGGGAACGTGGCGGCGACCCCGCCGAGCGAGGTGAGCCGCTCGGCGAGCACTCCGCCCGCCAGCCCCCCGAGCGTGCCGATCGCCAGGATGCGAGCCAGCGAGCGTCGGGCGGCGCGCGGCTCGATGCGTTCGCTCAACATCGACCAGAAGCCTGAGATCAGCAGCGGCCCGATCGCGGCGACGTGCAGGTAGAGCGCAATGGCGCCGAGCGCCGGCCGCGCGAGCGTGAGTCCCCATTCACCGATCGTCAGCACCGCGCTCGCGAGCATCGCGAGGGTGACGAATCGCGCGGCGCCGAGCCGCGCGGCGGCGCGGGTGGCGAGCCACGCGGCGACGATCGCGAGCGCGGACGCGGCCACGATCATGATCGGCAACGATGCGAGTGCGAAGTTCGAGAGGAACAGGGTGTCGCGAACGGCACGCGAAGCGACCTGCGAGGCCATGATCAGCGCCGAACCGACCATCGCCATGCGGGTCAGGGAGTGGAGGCTTCGAGTCTCCGACGGATCGAGCGTGCGACCCCCGCGATGTGTGGGCGCGTCTGAGCGTTCGGTGCGCCCCGGGACGTGACGAGCGACGCAGCCTACCCGCCGGCGTCGAGGCGATCAACGCCACGAGTGGCCGGAGCACGCAACGATCTCGCGTCGGATCGCCTCGGCGCGTCCGTACGGCATGCGGCGGGTGATCGAGACGCGGCGGCCGCGCCAGTGCGCGAAAACGTAGGAGGTCGGGTCCGAAGCGCGGCGTGCGCTCGACTCGTCTGTGAACACGCCGATCTCCTCGATGTCACCGAACGCGAGCCGCGCTCCGGCGCAGATCAAGCCCTCGCCGGGGCGGATCGCGATGCGTTCCCGGCGGCCGAGCAGCCGACCCATGAGCGCCCCGAGCCGACCCACCGCGTAGGACAGCACCAGCGTTCCGTCGCGCTCCCGAGCCACTCGGTAGTCCCTCTGGAAGCGGGGTTCCATCGCCGACTCTCCATGAAGCAGTGAATTCCGATCCCGGGAGGCGCGATGGCTGCCGTATACTCGTGGCCGACTCTCGCCCCATCCCCGACCCCCATTGCGTCGAACCGCCGGAAATACCGTCATGAGCCTGCGAAGCCTCCGAGCACCGAGCATCCCGGGCGCCGGTTCCCCGCGCGATGCGGCGGCCGGCCGCACCGAGCTCGACGATGTGTTCAGCGCCGCATACGAGGAGCTGCGACGGCTCGCTTCGAGCGTGCGGCGCAACGAACCCAGCGCCACGCTGAGCCCCACCGCACTCGTGAACGAAGCATGGCTCAAGCTCGCCGGAACTCCGTCGGTGGCTCGCACCTCGCATCTGCACTTCAAGCGCATCGCGGCCCGCGCCATGCGGCAGGTGCTGGTCGATGCCGCGCGTCGGCGCCATGCCGCCAAGCGGGGTGGACCCGGCACGCCGCTCGTGACGTTCGATGACGCCGCAGGCGACGGCGCCCGATGGGCCGAGGATCTGATCGGTTTGCACGAGGCACTCGACGAACTGGCGCGCCTGCACCCCCGGCAGGCCCAGATGGTCGAGATTCGATTCTTCGGTGGGCTCGACATCCCCGAGACCGCCGAGATGCTGGGAATCTCCGAAGCCACGGTGCTGCGCGACTGGCGCGCGGCCAAGGCGTGGCTGTCCCAGGCATTGCGCCGCGCGGACTGAGCGACGGCGCCCGAACTCTCCGGACTGGATTCTGAAATGGACGCGAGTCGCTGGGAACGCATTCAGGAACTCTTCCACGAGGTGGCCGACCTGCCGGCGACCGAGCGTCGCGCGCACCTCGAGGCCGCGTGCGGCGGTGATTCGGCGCTGATCGATGAAGTTCTGCGCATGGCCGACGAGGACACCACCGACGACTCGCTGCTGAGTCGCGATCTGGCGCAGCTCGCAGACCGCGTGCTGGCCGCCGATGCGCCGCCCGTGTTGCCGCGCGCGCTGGGCCCTTACCGTCTGCTCGAGCTGCTCGGCGAGGGCGGCATGGGCGTGGTGTATCTGGCCGAGCGGCCCGACCTCAAGAATCAGGTCGCGATCAAGCTGCTGCGCGATGCGTGGCTTTCGCCGGCGCGCCGCGCGCGGTTTGCGAGCGAACAGCGCACCCTGGCGCAGCTCGATCATCCGGCGATCGCACGGCTCTACGACGCGGGCACGTTGCCCGAAGGGACGCCGTGGTTCGTGATGGAGTACGTCGAGGGGCTGCCGCTCGGACGCTACTGCGATGAGCATCGGTGTTCGATTCCGCGGCGGCTCGAGTTGTTCCGCTCGGTGTGCGAGGCGGTCCTTCACGCACATCAGCACGCCGTGATCCATCGGGATCTCAAGCCTTCGAACATCCTGGTCAAGGAAGGCGGGCAGGTGAAGCTGCTCGACTTCGGCATCGCGAAGCCGCTCGAGGCGGCCGGCAGCGAAGCACAGCGGACGCGAACCGAAGCTCGACTCATGACGCCCGCCTACGCGGCTCCCGAACAGATCCGCGGCACCGGGCTCGGAGTTCACACCGACGTCTACGCGCTCGGCGTCGTGCTCTACGAGCTGCTCGCCGGTCGGCCGCCATTCGACTTCGAGAACCGCACCCCGCTCGAGATCGACCGCATCGTCCTCGAGCAGCAGCCCGAGCGGCCCTCGGCGGTCGCGCGCGCGGCTGAGCGCAGCGCCGGAGCGCGCCCGGTCGGCTCGGTCGGCGGCGCCGAGTGGGCCGATCTCGACGTGCTGTGTCTCACCGCGATGCAGAAGGACCCGGCGCGCCGCTACCGGACCGTGGATTCGCTGATCCGCGACCTCGATCACTACCTGCGCGGCGAGCCGCTCGAGGCGCGCGCCGACTCGTGGGGTTATCGGGCCTCGAAGTTCGTGCGTCGCCATGCGGCGCCGTTGGCCGCGGCGGCGCTGGTGACGATCGCGATCGTCGGGCTGGTGACGTTTTACACCCTGCGACTCACCACCGCCCGCAACGTGGCGATCGCCGAAGCCGACCGGACGCGGCGCATTCAGCAGTTCATGAGTCAGCTGTTCGCGGGCGGCGACCCGGATGCGGGCCCCTCGGACACTTTGAGGGTCGTGAGCCTGCTGGATCGCGGTGTGCGGGAAGCGAACGCGCTCAATGAAGAGCCGGAAGTGCAGGCCGAGTTGTTCCAGAATCTGGGCGGCATCTATCACAAGCTCGGGCGCCTGGACCGCGCCGATTCGCTGCTGCAGACCGCGCTCACGATGCGCCATGCGGCTCGCGGGTCCTCGAACGCCGACGTGGCGAGGAGTCTCACGGCGCTCGGACTGCTGCGTGCCGATCAATCGCGCTTCGAAGAGGCCGATCGGCTGGTGCGCGATGCGATCGAGCGCAGCCGGCGCGGTGGCCCCGGCGCCGAACTGGCCGAGGCGCGGGCTTCGACGGCACTCGGTCAGCTGCTCGACATCGCGGGCGACTACGCGCAGGCGATTCAGGTGCTGACCGCCGTGGTGCGTCTCGACTCGCTGGGCAAGCTCCCGGTTCCGGAGCGCACCGCGGCGCTCACCGAGCTCGCGAACTGCCACTACTACGCGGGCCACTACGAGGCCTCCGACTCGCTGAATCGGCGCGTGCTGGCGCTCGACCTCGCGGCACACGGCACGCATCACCCGAACGTGGCGAGCGATCTCATCAACCTCGGCGCGATCCAGCAGGAGTGGGGACACTACGCGGCCGCCGAGAGCCTGTTCCGCGAAGCACTGCAGATCTATCGCGGGTGGTTCGGCGAGGACCACTTCGAGACCGCGGCCACGCTCACCATGGTCGGCCGCGTGCTCATCCCGCAGAATCGGCGCGATGAGGCGGCGGGGCTGCTTCAGCGCGCGCTCGCGATCCGCGAACGGGTCTACGGCCCGCACCACCCGAGCGTCGCCTCGACGCTCAATGAGATCGGAAACGCGGCACTGGCCGACAAGCGGCTCGAGCTCGCCGAATCTTCGTTCCGGCGCATGATCGACATCTATCATGCGGCTTACGGCGACAAGCATCAGCTGATCGGGATCGCGCTCGCGAATCTCGGCAGCGTCTACATGGAGCGCAAGGACTTCCGCGGCGCCGAGCGGACCTATCGCGAGGCGCTCGATCGCTACGGCGAGACGCTGCCCGCCGATCATCTGTACATCGGGATCGCGCGCATCAAGCTGGGGCGCGCACTGCTGCGGCAGGCGCGTCACCGCGAGGCCGAGCAGTCGACGCTGGCGGGCTACGAGATCGTCACCCGGCAGGCGGATCCCGCGGTGAGCTGGCTGCAGAACGCTCGCAAGGACCTGGTGGCGGACTACGAAGCGCTGCGCGAGCCCGAGAAGGCCGCGAAGTTTCGCGCCGAACTCGAGAAGGACGAGGCGGCGGCCAGGTAGCGGAGCGCCGGCGTCAGTCGCCGGCGGCGGCCACCGATGCCTGGCTCCCGGCCGCCGGCACCGCGGCGAGCCGGCGACGGCGCCTGAAGCGCGCCTGCAACTCGTCGAGATAGGTGTAGAACACCGGCGTCACGTAGAGCGTGACGATCTGCGAGAACGCGAGACCTCCGACCACCGCGAGCCCGAGTGGCTGGCGGGCTTCGGCGCCGGCTCCAATCCCGAACGCGATCGGCAGCGTGCCCATGAGTGCCGCCAGGGTCGTCATCATGATGGGCCGAAACCGCACCAGGCACGCCTCGATGATCGCGTCGCGCGGGGTCTTGCCGTGTTCGCGCTCCGCTTCGAGTGCGAAGTCGATCATCATGATCGCGTTCTTCTTCACCAGCCCGATCAGCATGATGATGCCGACGAACGCGTAGATGCTGAGATCGGCCCGGAACAGCAGCAGCGTGAGTAGCGCGCCGAAGCCGGCGAACGGAAGTCCCGACAGAATCGTGAGCGGGTGGATGAAGCTCTCGTACAGGATGCCGAGCACCAGGTAGATCACCAGCACGGCGAGCAGCAGCAGCCACAGCAACCCCTGCTGGCTCGACTGGAAGACCTGCGCGGTACCGCCGAAGCTGGTGCTGATGCTGGCCGGCAGAGCCTCGCGGGCCTCGTGCTCGACCGCTCCGACCGCGGCTCCGAGCGAGGCCCCCGGCGCCAGATTGAAGGACAGCGTCACCGCCGGCACCTGCCCCTGATGATTCACGCTCAGCGGTCCGAGTGCGGGCGCGAGCTTCGCAACCGCGGACAGCGGCACCAGTCCGCCGTCGCGTCCTTCGACGTAGAGATTCTGGAGCGCCGACATGTCGCGCTGATATTCGGGCAGCAGCTCCATGAGCACCCAGTACTGGTCGCTCGCGGTGTAGATGGTGGAGACCTGGCGCGAGCCGTACGCGTCGTAGAGCGTTCGTTCGATCTGTTCGGCCGACACTCCGAGCGAAGATGCCCGCTCGCGATCGATCTCGACCTGGACCTGCGGGTTCTTGATCTGCAGGTCGCTGGTGACGTCGGCGAGCAGCGGCTGATCGACCAGTCGCGCCAGCAGCGCGTTCGACGACTCGTAGAGCGACGTCACGTCGGGCCCCGTGAGCGTGAACTGGTACTGGCTCTTCGACTGGCGACCTCCGACGTTGATGACCGGGGGGTTCTGCAGAAACACGCGGATGCCGGGAACCCGTGCGAGCTTGGGTTGCAGCTCGCGGATGACCTCGTCGGCCGAGAGCTTGCGCTGGTCGCGCGGCTTGAGCCGAATGATGAGACGCCCCTGGTTCGAGGACGAGCCGCCTCCACCGCCGGCGACCGATGACATGAACATCTCGACGTTCGGGTCGTTGCTCACCACCTCGGCGACCGCCCGCTGATGCGTGACCATGCTCTCGAACGAGGTGCCTTCGGCGGACTCGGTGCTGGCGGTGATGCGGCCGGTGTCCTCGCTGGGGATGAACGCTTTCGGCACCACGCGAAACAGCACCACCGTGCCGACCAGGATGCCGAGCGAGAACACCAGCGCCGTTCGTCTGTGGTTCATGACCCAGCGCAGTGTGCGCTCGTAGAACCCCAGTGAACGCTCGTACGCGCTCTCGATCGCCAGGTAGGCACGGCCGTGCTGCACCGCGCCTTCGTGGTGCAGGAAGCGGCTGCACAGCATCGGGGTGAGCGTGAGCGACACCACGCCCGAGACCAGGATCGCGACGCTGATCGTGATCGCGAATTCGTGGAACAGCCGGCCGAGCAGCCCGCCCATGAACAACACCGGAATGAAGACCGCCACCAGCGAGACGGTCATCGACAGGATCGTGAAGCCGATCTCCCGGGAGCCGTCGAACGCGGCCTGCATGGGTGTCTTGCCCATCTCGATGTGCCGGTGAATGTTCTCGAGCATCACGATCGCGTCGTCGACGACGAATCCGACCGCGAGGGTGAGCGCCATGAGCGACAGGATGTCGAGGCTGAAGCCGAGCAGCTTCATGGCGGCGAACGTGCCGACGATCGAGAGCGGGAGTGCCAGACTCGGGATCACGGTGGCGGGCAGGTTGCGCAGGAACAGGAAGATCACCAGCACCACCAGCACGAGCGTGAGCAGCAGCGTGAATTGAACGTCGCGCACCGAGTGGCGGATCGACTCCGAGCGGTCGTAGATGGTGTGGATCTCGACCGAGGCCGGCAGCTGCGGGCGCAGCCGATCGATCAGTGCCTTGACGCCATCCGCCACCGCGACCGTGTTGGTGCCGGGCTGCCGCTGGACCGCGAGCGTGATCGAACGCTGGCTCCGGTACCAGCTCGCGACACGATTGTTCTGCACGTCGTCCTTCACGATGCCGAGGTCTCGCAGCCGCACCGGCGCGCCACCGCGGTAAGCGATCACGATCTGGCCGAACGCCGCGGCGGTCTGAAGCTGTCCGTTGCTCTCGATCGTGGTGGTCTTGTTCGGTCCCCACAGGATCCCGGTCGGCAGGTTCACGTTCGCCGCGTCGATCGCGGCGGTCACCGCGCTGATCGGAATGCCGCGCGACGACAGCGCGCGCGGGTCGAGCTGGATGCGGACCGCGTACTTCTGCGCGCCGAACACCGACACCTGCGCCACGCCCGCCACCATCGACATGCGCTGTGCGAGCGTGTTCTCGGCATACTCGTTGAGCTGCGAGAGCGGCAGCTGCGGCGAGGTCAGCGACAGGAACAGGATCGGCTGATCGGCGGGATTGACCTTCTGATACGAGGGCGGCGTGATTCCGGTCGGCAACGAGCGCAGCGTCTTGGCGATCGCCGACTGCACGTCCTGCGCGGCCGCGTCGATGTTGCGCGCCAGCGAGAACTGCAACGTAATGCTGGTCTGGCCCTGGTTGCTCGACGAGGTCATCGCGTCGAGTCCGGCGATGGTGGTGAACTGCTTCTCGAGCGGGGTCGCGACTGCCGAAGCCATGGTCTCGGGCGAGGCGCCCGGCAGCGACGCGCTGACCGAGATCACCGGATAATCGACGTTCGGAAGGTCGCTGACCGGAAGCTGCGTGTAGGCGGCGGCGCCGAACAGCAGGATCCCGATCATGACCAGCGTGGTCATGACCGGTCGCTCGATCCAGATCCGGGACAGGTTCATGGCTTGCTTCCCGACTCACTGCGGACCATCACCCGGGCGCCGGGCGAGAGCCGCAGCTGTCCGTCGGTCACCACGATCTCACCGGCCTCGAGTCCGGAGTCGACGATGGTCAGAAGCCCGACGTTGCGGCTCACCGTGATCGGCCGGGTGGCGACCGTCGAGTCCTTCGCCATGACGTAGACGAAGCTGCCCTGTTGGCCGCGGGTGACCGCGGTCTCGGGCACCACGATTGCGTCGTTCTGGTCGAACAGCACCAGCTCCACGTCGACGAACTGGCCGGGCATCAGGCGCTGGTCGGTATTCGGAAACTCGCCCTTGAGCAGCAGCGTGCCGCTGTTGGGATCGAGCGCGTTGTCGACGAACGCCAGCGTTCCGGCGATCGCGACAGTGTCGGCGGCCGAGAAGCGCGCCGTGACGCGCGGGTTCTGGTTGCGATGACGCTGCACGACGGCGACGGCATCTTCCGGGACCGTGAACGCCACGCGGACCGGTCGGGTCTGGTTGATCGTGACCAGCGGCTCACTGGTGGCGGCGCGCACCAGATCACCCTGATGCACGAGCAGTCGGCCGGTGCGGCCGCCGATCGGAGCCCGGATGGTCGCGAACTCGAGGTTGAGTCGCGCGGTCTGCACCGCGGCCGAGTCGGCGAGCACGGTCGCAGCCCAGGTTTCGGCGGTGGCGCGCGCCTGATCCCATTCCGCCTGCGAGATGAACTGCTGGTCGAACATCGCGCGCGCTCGCTCGCCGTTCGAGTGTGCGATCAGCGCCTGGGCCCGGTCGCGCTGCAGGGCCGAGCGTGCCTGGTCGAGCGCCGCGCGAAACGGACGCGCGTCGAGCTGGAAGAGCGGCTGCCCCTCGCGCACCTCGTCGCCTTCGCGGAAGGTGACGCGCTGCAGCACCCCGCCGACCTGAGAGCCGACGTCGGCGGTGCGGATGGCCTCGACCGTGCCGGTGGCTCGCAGGGCGAACGGCATGGCTCGCTGCTCCGCGACCGCGATCGTGACCGGGACGCGCGGCTTGCGGGCCTCGCGCTTTCCAGCACAGCCGGTCAGGGTCGCGATCGTGCAGAGGAGTAACGGGAGCAGGCTCGGCTGGACTCGGATCATTCGGAGAGGCCCCGGGTCGGGAGGTGCGGCGCGAAGTTCGGCGATTCCAACAGTATGCGACCGCAGCCTACCGCGAACGGTGCACCCTCTGGGGTCAGGAGTCTGTCAGCCGGTTCGCGAGCGCTCGGGGTCGTGAACGGTCGATCCCAGCGCGGCGAAAAAGGGGTACCGTCGGGTCGACCCGAGTTGTAGCCTTTGCCACGCAGGTGTTCTCGCCGTTCGCCGCAGCTTCGGAGGCTCCCCATGCAATCTTTCTCGTGGCTCCGTTCGAGCCTTGCCGCGGTCACAGTCCTCACGCTGTCCGTCTCGTCCGGGCCGACCGCAAGCGCTGAGCCCTATTCGGTCACGGGAGTGTTCACGTACGGCGCTGACAACGTCGCGCGCGCGATCAATTCGAGCGGACTGGTGACGGGCGTCAAGTACCCGTGCTGCGTCGACGCGAACCCGCGCGGCTTTCGCTGGATGGGTTCCGAGCAGATGTTCACGAGTTATCCGGATCAGCTGATCGAATTCTCACTCGAAGCGATCAACACTCCGGGTCGCGTCGCCGGCACGGGAGGGTTCGGCGAGTTCTACCCCGAGTCGTACCGCGCCGTGGTCGGTGTGGGAACCGAGATCCTGGATCTCGGGATCGCGAACTCGCAGGCGCACGGGCTCAACATCTTCTCGCGCGTGGTCGGTGAGCAGATCGTGGCGGGTCACACACGCGGGTTCGTGGTGGACGTGGGCGAGGTGGCCACCACGCTGGGGACTCTCGGCGGCGCGACGAGTATCGCGTACGCCATCAACGACGCCGGCACCGTGGTGGGAGAAGCGCAGCTCGCCGACGGCAGATCGCATGCGTTTCTCGCCTCGGGTGACTATTCGAGCCTCGTCGATCTCGGAACGCTCGGCGGCGCGAACAGCGTCGCCTACGACATCAACGCGGCCGGAGTGGTGGTCGGTGCGGCGCAGGCCGCCGACGGGGTGTGGTACCCGACCGTGTTCCAGTCCGGCACCGTGCAGAAGCTCGGCAGCGCGAGCGGGCGGGCGCGCGCCATCAACCAGGGCGGCGTGGTGGTCGGGACGCTCGGTGCGAGCGGCGCTTTTCGAGCGATCGGTGGGGTGGTGCGCGACCTGAATTCGCTGATCCCCTCCGATAGCGGCTGGTGGCTGTGGGAGGCGCACGACATCAACGACGCCGGACAGATCGTTGGACGCGGCGACCTGGTGGCGGGATCGCACACCTACGTTCGCGGCTTCGTACTGACGCTCGGTACGGTCGGAGTGTCGACTCCGGCGCGCGCAGAGCTCGCGTTTCGCGCCCAGCCGAACGTGACGCCGAACGGTGCGCGATTCGTGTTCGGAACTTCGATCACCACACCCGCACGCGTCGAGCTGATCGATGTCTCGGGCCGTGTGCTCCGCCGCCTCGAGGTCGCGGCCGGATCGAGCGCGATCGAGTGGGATGGACGCGACGACATCGGACGACGGTTGTCACCGGGATTCGTGATCGCGCGTGCGACCGGCGAGGGCTGGGAAGCGCGTACCCGCCTGTTCATCGTTCGCTGAGTCGGGGTTGAAAGGCCGCCGCCCCGCTTCAGCCGCTGGTTCGAAGCCGAAGCCCAGGCTCAAGTCGATCGCCCCGCCGCCGGCAACTCCGGCGGGGTGGTTCGAGCGGCTGACGCTGGCGCTGCTGATCACTGCGTACCTCGGCGTCTACGGAACCGCGGTGTGGGTGAAGCACCGCTACTTCCTCTACACCGACTTCGATCTCGCGATCTTCACCCAGGCGATCGATCGGCTGGCCCACGGTTCGTTCTGGAATTCCGTGCGCGGCATGAACTGGCTCGGCGATCACTCCTCGCTGATCCTGATTCCGCTCGCCCCGCTGCTCGCGCCGTTCAAGAACCCGCTCGCGCTGCTGTGGGCGCAGACGCTCGTGCTGGCGCTCGGCGCGATCCCGGCCTACCGGCTGACGCGTCGCCTCACCGGCGACCCGGTCGCGGCGCTGTCGGTCGCGCTGCTCTATCTGATGTTCCCGGCGGTCGGCTACGTGAACCTGTTCGAGTTCCACCCCGAAGCGTTCGCGACCGCTCCGCTGCTGGCGGCGATCGACGACCTGTCGGACGGGCGTTGGAGGCGCGGCCTGCTGTTCGCCGCGCTCGCCATGCTGGCGCGCGAGGACGTGGCGCTCGCCGCTCTGGGGCTTGCGGCGTTCGTGCTGTGGTTGAGACGGCCGGGAGCGCGGGCGACCGCGGCCCGGCTCGCCGGGCTCGCGACCGTTTCACTCGCGCTCACGTTTCTGATCCTGCAGCCGATGTTCTCGCGCGGTGAGGCCGAGTACGCCCGCATGTTCGGAGCCTGGGGGCAGACGCCGGGAACGGTGCTCGCGAATCTGGCCACGCATCCATGGCGCGCGATCGAGGCGCTCTTCAGCACCCCGGGCGATCCGGGCGACGGGTTGCTCAAGCGCGAGTACTGGCTGCACCTGCTGCTCCCGGTCGGCGCGCTTCCGCTGGCCGCTCCGCTGCTGCTGCTGGCCGCGCTGCCGCTGCTTCTGCTGCACCTGCTGTCGTCGCGGCCCCAGCAGCACGCGATCGCGTTTCAGTACACGGCGGCCGTCACGCCGTTCGTGATCGCGGCGGCTGCGTTCGGGCTGGCGCGGCTCGGTCGCGCGTTCGGGGCCGCCCGTTCGCGGCTCGCGACGCGCGTGCTGGTGGTGGTCGCGCTGGCGGCTTCGGGATTCGCGAATTACCAGTTCGGTCCGCTGTTCGGGCACAGCAGGTGGCAGCATCGTCCGCCCACCGAACGCTCGCGGCCGGACGATGCCGCGCGCCGCCTGCGGCCGTTTCGAGAGCGGCTCGTCGCGCGGATTCCGCCGGACGCCGCGACGATCGCGAGCTTCGAGTACCTGCCGCACCTGTCGGCGCGCGCGGAGCTGCACTCGATGCATCACATCCTGTCCGGGGTCTACACGTTTTCGTCGCGGAGCTACCCGGTCCCCGAACGGATCGACGCAATGATCGGCAACCAGGGCATGGAGTTTCGAAACGCCGCATCACGCGAGCGACTGCTCGGCCTGATCGCCCGCAACCACCTGCGCCCGGCGGACGGTTTCGACGACGCGGTCCTCCTGCTGCGCGGTGCGCGCGACACCGTTTCGCTGATCGACGTGGCTCCACGCATGCCGCAGCGCGTGCTGGCGATCCGCTTCGACGACGAAATCGAACTGGTCGGCGTGGATCCGGTGTCCGCGGTCGTCCAGCCCGGCGAGGTGGTCACGCTGATCACCTACTGGGCGCGCCGCGCACCGGTGACGCAGCTGTTTGCGACCAACACCTTCGTGCTCGATTCGACCGCACAGCCGCGGCAGTTTCGCGCGCGCTACCTGGGCTACGGACTGTTCACCGCCGAGCGCTGGCGGCAGGATGTTGTCATGCGCGACACCTACCGGCTGGTCGTCTCCGGAACGCTGCCGGATGGCAAGTACCGGGTGGCGTTTCGGGTCGCGCACCGACGCTTCGGCAATGACGACCGGGAGGGTGGCCTCGCGCACGCGAGCATTGCGGCGCTCAACGAGCCCGACCAGTCGCTGCAGATGGGGAGCTTCGAAGTGCGGCGCGCCCGCTAGGCGCGCGCCGCACCGCGATCAGGCCGCCATTGCCAGGTCGTCGTCGTCCTCGTTCGCATCCCGGGCGTGGCGCGCCTCGGTGATCACGGCGCGCACCCGCGCGGTGGTCTTCTGCTCCTCGCGCAGTCCATCGATGGTGGCCTCGGCCTGCTTGAGCAGCATCTGCAGCGAGCCGGCCTTCTCGACCGCCTGATCGACCAGGACCTTGTGGCCTTCGAGCGATTCGAGGCTCGAACGGACTTCGACCAGCAGCGCCTCCGAACGCGCGAGCCGTTCCTCGGCTTTCACCATCTGGCGCTTGCGGTCGTCGAGCGAGCTGGCGGTCTCGCGCACCTCGTTCAACCGGTTCATGACGTCCTGGAGCAGCTCGCGACCCTCACCGATCTGCTGGTGCGCCGAAGTGATCTCGCGCACGTGCGATGCGGTTCGTTCCGCCATCGCGAACATGCGGTCGAGATCGGTCTGCAGCGCTTCGACCGTGCCCTGCCGATTGTCGATGAGCTCGAGGGAGCGCGTGATGTTCTGCTCGGTCGCGTCCCAGCGAGCCATGCGGTTCTCGAACTGGCCGAGCCGTCCGTCGACCCGGCGCAGCGCGTTGGCGCGGTTCTCGAGCTGGCTCGACAGCTCGGCGACCTGCGTCGCCCGCTGATGTGCCTCGTCGAGGTTCGTGGCGAGCTGTGCGCTGAGTGCTTCGAGCTGCTGCGCCGACTGCGAGGCCTTCTCGCGCAACGCGGTCGTGCGCGTCAGGTCCTTGGCCGCAACCGACAGCGCCTGCTGACGCTGATCCAGCTCCTCCTTCATGGAGCGCGTCTCCTGCGCCAGCGACTCGATCGAATCGCACTGCGCGGCCACCGCGGCGACCGTCTTGCTGATCTCGGCGACCTGCCGCTCGGCCTGATGAACGCCGGTGGTGACGGCCTTCATGGCCTTCGTGGTGCCTTCGGCTTCTTCGGCCTGGGCTCCCAGCGTTTCGAAGCGCTGCTCCGCGAACTCCATGCGCTCCTGAAGCTGGCGGCTGCGCTCGTCGAGGCCGGCGCCGAGCGAACCCAGCTCCGTCAGTCGGCGCTGCAGCTCCTCGATCATCTCGCGTCGCGATTCGATCGTGGCGGTCGATTCGGTGATGCGCTGTGCCTGCTTGCGCACCGCGTCGAGCGTCGGCTCGAGCTGGTGGAGATCCGCGAACTGAACCTTGATCTCGTTGACCGAACGATCGACGTTCGCGAGCCACGAGCGGGTTTCGCCCTGATGCTCGCGCACCCGCGTGATCTCGCCCTCGGCGAGCTGCAGCTGTTCGAGCGCGTCGGTGACCCGTGCGCTGGTGCCGCCGAGCTGTGAGACGTCGTGGAGCGCCGCCTCGATCGCCGGCCGCATGCGCTCGAGCTGCGCCACCTGTGCGCCGACTTCCCGCGCGTTGCGTGCGGTCACGTCCAGCTCGCCGTGGATCGCATTCAGCTCCGTCGCCTGGTGGCCGACCTGCTCGAGTTCGGACGCCAGCGCCTGAACTCGCTCGGACAGCGTGTTCGCCTGCGTGCGCAACTCGGTCATGACGAGGCTCGACTCGCCGAGCCCCTTGAAGCGGTTCTCGCACGCCGACAGGTCGCCGCGCAGATCCGCCACGCGCTGGCTCACCGCCTCGAGGCCGCGGCTCTCGAAGTCGAAACGCTCGACGGTGTTCCGCATTTCGGCCGTCATGGACGACAAGTCCTGGCGGGTCGACTGCGTCTGCTCGTGCGCCTCGTGCTGCAGCTGGGTGATCTCGTTGGAGCGGTCCAACACCGACTCGTGCAGCGCGCGCAGCGCGTTGGCCTGCTCCTGCAGCGTGCGGAGCGCGGCCTCGTTCGACTGCTGCTGGCGCACCCCCGCGTCGAGCTGGCGCATCGCCCGCTCGAGCTGCTCGATCTGAGCCAGGGCGCGATCGATCGCATCGCGCTGTGATTCGAGCGACGCGGTCTTGTGAGCGACCGAATCACCGAGTGCCTTCAAGGTGCCGAGCTCGCGTCGCACCTCTTCGATCGTCCCGCGTACGCCGTCCATCCCCTTGACGGACTGCTCGACGCCGAGCACGCGGCGCTCCTTGTCCTGCAGCGCGCGGCCCAGATCGTCGCCGCGGCGGTCGAGCGCCTCCATCTTGGAGACCGCAAGCTTGTGCGCATCGAGCAACCGGTCGTGCTGTTCACGCAGCCGCGTCATGCGCTCGCCCGAACTCTCGAGCTGGCCGCGCAACGCCTCGGTGTCCCCGCGAACCTGCTGGAACGGCTTCTCGACTTCGAGGAATCCCGTCAGCTGTTCCTTGAGCCGCGTCGCGTTCTCGACCTGGGTGCCGAGCTCCTCGAGCGTGGTTCGGATCTGCCGCGAATCCTCGAGCGTCTCGGTGAGGCGCGACTCCGCCCACTGCTGACTCTGCGCGAGGCCCTGCGCGCGATCGTCGAGATTCTGGAACAGGTCCGAGAGCTTCACCATGGCGGCGAGGCGCGCTTCGATCTCGGACACGCGGGTGACGACCTGATCCAGTTCACTGGTCGCCTTCGCGATCGGCTCGCCGAGCTTCTGCAACCGCTCCGCGGCATCGCGGCCGTTCTCGACCAGCGACTCGTAGCGTCCGCGTTCCTGCTTCATCTCATTCAGGAGCGCGCGCATCTCCTCGGTGAGCTGGTTCTCGCGTGATCCGTTGCCGAGCAGGTTCCTGAGGAGAGGGGACATCGTTGACTCCTTCGCACTCGTCACCGGGTCGGTGACGCCGGGGCCGGGGGTCCGACGCATCCGTGTCGGGACCACGCATCTCGAGCCTTTGCCCCCGAGTCATCGGCAGGCGATCGCCGGACCTTCACGAAAGAGGGCGATCCAACCCTTGGGTGGCGGCCGACCGTCTCAGGTCCATGAGCCTCGTCGCACTCGCCTCACTCACCGTGCTGCTGATGTCCGCCGCTCCGGCTTCGCCGCCGGCCATGCCTCCCTCGCCGCGTCAGATCGCGAGCGCCGCCGACCGCTATCTCACTGCTCGAACCGAACTGGGCGGCTTCAGCGGCGCGGTCCTGATCGCGCGCCATGGCCAGGTGCTGTTTCGTAAGGGCTTCGGCTGGGCCGACATCGAGCGTCGAGTTCGCTTTTCACCCGAAACCCCTCACGAAGTCGCATCGGTCTCCAAGATGTTCACAGCCATGGCCGCGCTCGAGCTGCAGGAGGCCGGCAAGCTGACGCTCGACCAGCCGATCTGCAACCTGCTCGAAGAGTGCCCGAACGCGTGGCGCGCCGTCACCGTGAGCCAGCTGATCCACCACACCTCCGGGATTCCCGACTATGAGGAGCGGCTGGGACTCGGCTCTGCGCCGTACCTCGAGTTCATGGGGCGAGCGCAGGCGACCGCCGACCTGATCGAGAACGCAAGGCGGGACACGCTCGAGTTCGAACCCGGCTCCCAGTTCCACTACAGCAATACCGGCTACCTGGTGCTCGCCCGCATCATCGAGCGCATCGCGGGACGACCGTTCGCCGACCACGTTCGCCAGACGCTCCTCGAGCCCGCCGGCATGCGGAGTTCCGGAGCCGTGAGTCAGTGGACTCCCGGCAGGGATCTCGCGGTCGGCTATACGCGTGGCGACGTCGGCTGGGACACACTACTCTCCGGTATTCCCCTCGAGCGTTCGGGTGTCGTGCGAGTTCCGCGCCTGCCACTGGCGGGGACCGCCGGCGATGGATTCCTCTTCAGCACCGTCGACGATCTGTTGCGCTGGAGTCGCATCATGGCGGGTGACGACTCGGCGCGGACGGACCCCGTGGTTTCGCGCTCACTCGCGACCGCGGCGTGGACCGCGGGCCTCGGCGGCTATGGCGCCGGGTGGTTCGTCGATGAAAAGTTCGGACGGCGGCGGCTGTCGCACACCGGTTTCCTGCCGGGGCACGCGACGAATCTGGTGGTGTTCCCGGATGACGGCGTGACGATCGTGCTGTGCAGCAACTTCGATCGCATCCGCATCGATCGCATCACCCGCGACCTGTCGGCGATCGCGCTCGGTCAGCCCTGCGACCTGCCGGTGCGGGGGCATGTCGCAAAGCTCGCGGCGGGTCAGCTCGAGCGACTCGAGGGGAAATACCAGATGTCGGATGGCGCGATCCTCACGGTCCGGAACGAGCCCGACCATCTGACCGCCGAGTGGCCGAAGCAGTTCGTGGCGGGACTCATCCCGCTGTCGCCGACCGAGTTCTTCATGCCGATGACCGAGGGGCGCGTGACGTTCGACCGAATCGGTGCAACCGGCGCGGGGCGCTTGAACCTTCGTTACTCGGGCGTCGACCACATCGGGATCCGCGCGCCCGACTAGCGCGTGGTCAGGGTGCCGATCTCCAGGCCGGCCAGCCGAGCGATCAGGCGGCCCAGCGCCGCGTGCGGGCGCGAGCCGCGCAGCTGCCCGGCGCCCGCCCCGAATGCCCACACCGGCACGTCGACGGCGGTGTGCCCGCGGGTGGTCCAGCCGACGAGGGCGCGCCGGCTCACCAGTTCGGAGATCGCGGACGCGAGGGCGGCGCCCTTGATCGCGCGCAGCTGCGTGCGCTCGGCAACCCCGAGATCCGAGATCCCGGCGTCGCTTCGCAGCACCGCGGTCAGCTCGGCTCCCGCATCGATCCGCGCTGCCATCGACTCGCTCGAGCGCCGCACGCGCCGCAGCACTTCGGGGTGCCATGCGTAGTGGCTGGTGCCATCGACGGCGCGTCCCAGCGACAGCCCGCCGGTCTCGTGATCGGCGGTGACGACGATCAGGGTGTGCGGATTGCGGCGGGCGAACTCAAGCGCCACGTGAAACGCGTCGTCGAACTCCAGCACCTCGTGCGCGGCGGTCGCGGCGTCGTTGTCATGTCCGGCGTGATCGATGCGACTGCCCTCGATCATCAGAAAGAAGCCGTCCGGGTCGCTCGAGAGTCGGGCGAGCGCCACCCGTGTCATCTCGGACAGCGAGGGGCGCGTGGTCGGATCGGCATCGAGCACGTAGTCGAGATGCGAGTTCGCGAACAGGCCGAGCACCGGTCCGGGCCCGAGGCGCCGCAACGCGCCGACGTCCTGCACCACCGTGACGCCGCGCCGCCGCTGCTCGTCCAGAAGATTGCGCGAGTCGGTGCGGTGTCCGCCGCTCGCGACCGGAATGAAGTGGCGGGCGCCGGCGCCGAGCAGCAGTTCGATGTTCTGTTCGACTTCCTGGGCCGCGAT
>JABFRW010000077.1 GCA_013140805.1 Candidatus Eisenbacteria bacterium | reverse complement strand
CGTCGCGGTGGTGCTCGAAGGCGATGCGCGTGCCCGCCTCGGACCGGCCCGTGCGGGCGAGCCGGCCTGGCAGCTCGAGACCCGAGAGGGCGCTCGGATCCGTTCGAACGACGGCCCCGCCGAGGTGCGGGTCTCCGCGCGCTCGCGCGGTCGTGCGACGGTTCAGGTGCTCGACGGTTCCGCGCAAGTGCGGAACGCGTCCGGTTCGGTGACGGTGCGCGAAGGGCAGTACGTCGTGTCGGATTCGATCGGAGCGCTGTCAGCCCCTCAGCCGCTGCCGCCCTCGCCGACACTTCAGTCGCCCGGCGACGGAATCGTGATGACCACTCGACGCTCGCGCGACGACGTGAGCTTCGCCTGGGAACCGGTGCCCGGCGCGCGCGGCTATCGGATCGAGATCGCACGCGACTGGGGCTTTCGCGAGCTGATCTACGAGGCGGTGCTGAACGACACGCGACTGCGCTACCCCAATCTGCCGCGCGGTGCCTATCACTGGCGCGTCAGCGCGATCGCGCGCGAGGCCGAAAGTGCCTACAGCGTGGCGGCCGACTTCGAGCTGCGCGCCGACGCGACACCACCGCGACTCGAAGTGCTGCAGCCGAACGGCGCCGTGATGGCGCGCCAGTTCCGGGTTCGCGGATCCTCGGAGCCCGGCACGCAGGTGCGGGTGTCCGGTGAGCGCGTCGCGGTCGGAATCGATGGTTCGTTCGAGCGCGACGTGGTGCTCGAAACCGGTGTCAACATGATCGTCGTCGAAGCCCTCGACGAAGTGGGGAACGTCGCCTATCGGACCCTGCACGTCACGGCCAAGGTGGAAGCGCCATGAGGCCCCCCATGAAGCTGCGGAAGCGAATGCCGTTGCGTCTCAAGATCCTGATCACGGTGCTCGTGATCGTGACCGGCGCGGTCGGCGCGATTACGTTCACGATGGCGAACCTGTTCCATCAGGACAAACGGACCTACATCACCGACGTGGTCTCGATGGTCTCGATCTCGACCGCCGATCAGGCGCGCACGGTCCTGATCTCGTATCAGGATCGACTGCGGGGACTCACGCGACTCCTGGAGCGGTCCGACCTGCCCGTCAAGGAGCGCGAGGACCTGCTGCAGGGGTTCTTCCGAGATCTGCGCGTGGTGGTGGCGGCACGACTCATGGAGGGCGAGCGACTGGTGGCGGCCGCCGATCACCTCGACGGGCTCTCGCAGCGCGGCTGGACGCCCGAGGCGTTCGAGGCGGCGTGGCGGGAGGTGGCGGTGCCGGTCGAGCGGGTGCGCGACGGGCAGGCGTTCGTCGGCACGCTGCAGAATGCCGGGCGGGAGCCGCTGCTGGTGATGGCGGTCGCTCAGTCCGCGAGCGCGCGCAAGTCACCGCTGGTGCTGGTGGCATTCCTGGATGGACGCGATCTCGAACGCATCCTGCAGCGCTCGCGATTGATGGAGCTCTCGCTGTGGACCAACGAAGGGCTGCCGCTGGTGCGGCGTGCCGCACCGCAGGACGGCGGCACCGCCTCGCTTTCGATGGCGCGACAGATCGGGCTTCTGCGCGCGAGCAAGAGCTCGAACATGACGCTCGACTACGTCTCGGGGCGCCGCGAGTGGATCGGCGGACTGGCGGAGGTCTCGATCGGCGGACTGGTCGCGGTCGCGGAACTCCCGCGAAGTGCCGAGTTCCTCGCGGTGCGCGAACTGCTCAATCGACTCATCGCGGTCGCGGCGCTGCTGCTCGTGATCGCCACGCTGCTCGGGGTGTGGGGCGCCGAGCGCATCACGCGCCCGCTCGAGCAGCTCTCGAATGCCGCACGCCAGATCGGACGCGGCGAGTTCGACACCCAGGTCCTGGTGCGGACCGGCGACGAGATTGGAACGCTCGCCAACGCGTTCAACGAGATGGCGCACGAGCTGCGCGCGCGCGAGGAACGGCTCGCCGCCGCGCAGCAACAGCTCGTCCAGTCGGAGAAGCTGGCCGCATTCGGCCAGCTCGGCGCCGGCATCGCGCACGAGGTCAAGAATCCGCTCGCCGGCATCCTCGCGTGCGCGCAGCTCTCGCTGCGGCTCACCGAGGAGAACGGCCCGTTGCGCCGCAACATCGAGCTGATCGAGAAGGAGACGCGTCGCTGCAAGACGATTCTCGAGAGCCTGCTGCGCTTTGCGCGTCAGGAGAAGGCCCTGTTCGAGAGCATCGATCCGAACCAGGCGGTGGTCGACGCCGTCGAGATCGTGGGGCACCAGCTCAAGATGAACGGGGTCGAGATCGAATCCGTGCTCGGCACCGAGGTGCCACGCATCATGGGCAATTCGAATCAGCTCCAGCAGGTGCTCATCAATCTGATGATGAACGCTCAGCAGGCGATGGGCGAAGCGGGCGGGACGGTCCGGGTCCAGACCCGACGCGCCGACAACGACTATCTGGAGATCCGGGTCACCGACGACGGTCCCGGCATCCCGCGCGAGAATCGCGAACGCATCTTCGAGCCGTTCTTCTCGACCAAGCCGACCGGCAAGGGTACCGGGCTCGGTCTGTCGGTGAGCTTCGGCATCGTGAAGGACCACGGTGGCGAGATCGCGGTCGAGAGCGAGGTCGGGGCGGGTGCGACGTTCGTGATCCGACTGCCGCTGCGACCGGGGCTCGACGAAGGGATGAAGGCGGCGTAAGCGTCAGGCCACTCGCACAGGGTGGACGCGGGCTACGACGGCTTCGGCGCCGCAATCGGCGAACCGACGTCTCGCTTCACGGCCGGTACCGACTTGAGGTAGCGATAGATCGCGCGCAGGTCGTCCTCGCTCATTCGCGCGTAGCCTTGCCATGGCATCGGCGAGTCCGGTATCAGCCGCCCGGCCCGGAAGCGTGCCACGAACTCGTCCTCGCTCAGCGCTCCGATGCGTCCGGTCTCGGGATCGCTCGTGATGTTCGGAGGCGACCACGAGACACCGGCCTCGATGAACTCGGTCGCGCCGCCGAAGCGCGGTCCGGTCAGCTCGCCGGTCGCGGCACTGCGCTGCGTGTGGCACGCCCAGCACAGCGCGACCGACTCGGTCAGATAGCGACCGTTCTCGAGCGTTGCGCCACGCGGTGAGGTCACGGGCGGTGTTTCGCGTGGTCCGACCGGATTCGCGAGCACCGTCGCTCGCAGGACCTTGCCGAGCAGGTTGAATTGGTGCGCCGGCACCGGATTCGGGATCGCGGCCTGAGTGCGCAAGTACGACACCACGGCGACCAGATCCTCGTCCGAGAGTCCCTGCAGCTCCATGAATGGAAGCAGTGCGCGCCCATCGTGCCCGACGCCGCTGCGAAGCGCGCGCGCAATCGCCGCGTCCGACACGTCGCCGAGCCCGGTCGCCGGATCGGCGGTGATGTTGCGGGCGTAGATCGTGCCGGGCGGAATGTTCCACTTGAATCCGCCGCTCATCGGCACGTCGGCGCCGCTCATCCGTGCGGCGAGTTGCGTGGTGTCACCGTGACAGCTCGCGCAATTCACGACATCGCGCACCACGTAGCGACCCCGCTCGATGACGCTCGAGTCGCCGGACGCGGTGACCTGGGGGTAGGGCGGATCGAACTTCTGATTCTGACGTGAGGCGACGAACACCGCGGCCGCGGCGACCGCGACCACCAGCAACATGACGAGCGTCAGCAGGATTCTTCGCAGCACCGGGTGGCCCTCCGTGAGTTCGACGCTGGACGCCGCGACGATAATCGGAGCCGGGGAGGGTGCCAAGCGGAATTCGCACGCGGGCGCTGCGACTCAGGCGGCTTCCGACTCCGCGTTCGGCTCGGCCTCGTTCGCGCCGCGCTGGGCACGGGCGACGTCCAGCAGCGACTCGAGCTGGCGGGCGAAGTCTTCGTCGTCACGCAGCACGCAGCCGATCAGGCGTGACTCCTCGGCCGGCCACGGTGAATCGGTCGAGCCGACGGCGGAGTCACCGAGCAGCATGAAGAACACCTCGGGCGGGGCGACCTCCTGCAACAGCTTCGCCATGTCGGTGCCTTCGGTCCCGTCGAACGCGCCGGGGCTCGCGAGAATCAGGTCGAAGGCGCGCGGTTGATTGCGCAGCATCGAGACCGCCTGCTTGGCGGTGAGCGCCGACTCGAAATGGAATCGCTCGGCGGGGAGCGCGTGCTGGATGCGCGCGGCGGTGAACTCGACCGAGTCGATCAGCAGCGTGCGCACCTCTCCGCCGTTCGGCAGCCACTGCGACAGCACTTCGAGCACCGCGTCCTCATCGACCGGCTTGTCGAGCGTGTGGAAGCGGCGGCGCGGCTCGGGATTCGAATCGAGCTGCTGCTTCAGGTCGTTCGAGAATCCGGTCAGGAACAGGATCGGGATCGAGCGCGTGGCCTCGTCGAGTCCCAGCCGCCGCGCCATGTCGTAGCCGGTCCGCACCGAGGCACGCGGAGCGGCTTCGAGAGCGTAGTCGGAAACGATCACCGAAGGGCGCAGGCGGCGTGCGACCAGACACCCCGACTCCGCCGTGTCGGCGTCGACGGTGCGGTAGCCGCTGCTGTGCAGGAAGTCGCGCAGGTAGGCACGCAGCGGCTCACGATCCTCGACCACCAGTACCAGCGGAGCTCCGAGCGGACCCTCGATGCGGCCGATCGAGGTCGCTTCGATGACTGCTTCGGCGGCGGTCTCACCGGCCTCATCCGCGAGCGGCAGCGAAACGAGCACCCGCGTGCCCGGGTGTTCGGAGGGCGTGTCGATGGCGATGCGGCCGCCCATCTGTTCGACCAGCATGACGGTCAGCGCGAGACCGAGTCCGGTGCCGCCGTGAACGCGGGTCGAGCTCCCGTCCCCCTGGACGAAGGGTTGAACCACCGCCTGACGGATCTCGGGAGCGATGCCGACGCCGGTGTCGACCACCTCGAACGTGCACTGGCCCGAGTGCAGGTCGTTGCGCACCCGGATGGTGACTGAGCCCTGCGGGGTGAACTTGATGGCATTCTCGGCCACATGACAGAGCGCCTGATGCAGACGCGCGCCATCAGCCCACACACGCAGCGCGTCGGCGCCGGCGAGGTCCACCCTCAGCTCGAGCTTGCTCTCGGCCGCGCGCGCTTCGATCGCGCGACGCAGGTCCTCGAGCACGCTGCGCGCCGGTACTGCGCGCTTTTCCATTTCGAGCCGCCCGGCCTCGGCCTGGGCGTAGTCGAGCAAGTCGTTGATGAGGTGGAGCAGGCGTGCACCGCAGGCCCGCGCGCGCGAGACGAAGTTGAGCTGCTGCTCGCGCGAGGTCGGCGTGTCGCCGCGCAGCAGATCGAGGAACCCGAGCACGCCGGTGAGCGGCGTGCGCAGCTCGTGCGAGATGTTGGCGAGGAACTCGGCCTTGAGGCGCGAGGCCTCGCGCAAGCTCTCGTTGGTCTGTTGCAGCTCGCGGTTGACGCTCGCCAGCTCCTCGTTGTGCTGTTGCTGACGCGAGTAGAGTCGACCGTTCTCGACCGCGCGGCCCAGCATGCTGAGCATGGTGCGGACCACTTCGAGATCGAAGCTGCTGAAGTCGGTGTTGCTGGCGCGCCGACCAAGACCGGTGAAGCCGATCAGCTCGCCGCCCGCCATCAGCGGCATGACGCCGCGCACGCCGGCGAGCGTGGCGCGCTTCACGAATTCGGGGCGTGCCGGCAGCGACTCGGGTCGATCCAGGAAGATGCCTTCGCGCAGGACTCGAGCGTCCATCGAGAGCAGTTGGAGTTCGGCGGCGAACGCCTCGAGGCGGTCTTCCTTGAGGCCCTTGCGGGCGACCAGCTGGAGCCCCGTCTCGTCACCGGGTCGTCGCAGCCACAGACATGCGCCGACGATCCCCGAGTGTCCCATGATGCTGGTGAGCGTGAGCGTGCCCATCTGATGCTCTTCCATCGAGACGTCGAACTCGTGCGAGAGCTCGAACAGCGCCACCAGACTGTACTCGCGCAACGCGTGCAGGCGCTCGAGCTCTTTCGAGGTCTGCTCACTGCGGCGTTCCATCTCGCGCAGCGCCGTCATGAGCCCGGCGACCGCGAACACCACGAGGCAGAACACCAGCAGGATGTGCAGGTGGATCGCGCCCAGGATCACCACCAGGCCGACGGCGATTCCGAGCAGCCACACCACTCGCCCCGAAAGGGATCCGGCAGGCTGGGTCACGAGCGCGCCTCCGGGTACGGCTGAGTGTGGATGCGGGAGGGGTAGTTCACCCTGCGGTTATCGGCCGCCGGGGCGCCCGGATTGAGCCGCTGATTTGCCGAGTTATCGGCCCAATACCGTTATTTCAGCCGCTGCCTCAGAAACTTGACCGTGCTCGGCCACGCGGCCCGCGCGGCCTTGAGATTGGCGCCTTCTCGATCGGCCTGCTGGCGCAGGAAGCCGTGCCCGGCGCCGGCGTGGAGCTGCACCTCGAACGATCGGTCGGCCGCCGCGAGAATCACCCGGGCGGGCGGCAACGTGCCATTCACGCGCGCGTCGTCGGCGCCGAAGTGTCCGAGGATCGGCGCCCGGACTCGGGTGAGCGTCAGGCTGTCGGGGGCTGCCCCGTAGTAGACGACCGCGCCGTCGGGCGCCGTGTCCTGGGCGGCCATCTCGAAGCTCCGCGCGCCGCCCCAGCAGAACCCAAGGGTCGCCCACTTGCCGTTGGCGGCCGGCAGTCGATTCGCCCATGCACGAACGCTCGAGAGTCGCGCGTCGGCGTCACTCGCCGACAGCGAGCGCACGCCGCGCACCACGTCGTCGCGCGTCGGAAAGGAATCGGTGCCGCCGCCGCCGGGTCCGAGCCCCGACAGCAGGTCGGGCACCACCGCGATGAAGCCGTCGGCCGCAAGCTGATCGCCGACCGACCGGATCCAGTCGGAGAGTCCGAAGATCTCGTGAATCACGATCACCACGCCGGCACGATCGGAGCGCTCCGGATAGGAAATCCAGGCGCGCCGCGGTCCGGAGGCGGAGGGTACCTCGATGAACTCGCCGTGGCGGGGAGTGGAGTTGAGCCGCGCCTTCGCGTCGGCTTCGCCGGGGGGAAATGTCGCGGGCGCCGCCGCGAACGCGGGAGAGATGATCGAGGCGAGTGCGAGTGCCACGAAGGCGCGGATCAATCGGGAGTGCATGGAGTTCTCCGCAGATCGTGAGTGAGGGACCGCGCGGCCAAAACGATGACTAGGTTCGCATCACCCGCTGCGCCTCGGCGCCGACGCGGCCCTCGCGACACGCGGCCGATGCCAGGAACTCAGCCGCCAGCTGTGCTTGCAACGCGAGTGCTTCCGCGGCCGGGACCGCGCACGAACGCGCGACGCAACGTGCGATCGCCTCGCGACCGGCGGCCATCGCCGGGCCCTCGGCGGCCTCAAGCTCGGCGACATCGGTCGGCACGCCGTTCAGGGCTCCGAGCTCGAGCGGGCGGCGTGGCGCGGGCGTCTCGGCACTGGCGAGCCGCCACGCGGTGGCGATCGCCTCGTCGATCGGAGCGGCCACGTCGATCAGCCAGCCGACCGCGTCCTTCGCCTTGATCGGCGCCCCGGACAGCAGCAGGTGCAGCAATCGTGGCCAGTGCTCGCGCGTCGTGCGGCGGAACGGCCAGTGGCACGCCTCCATGCCGGGCACCACCGGGAGCGTGACCTCGGGCCATCCGAAGCGTACGTCGTCGACCGCCACCACGTGATGGCAGTGCATCACGGCTTCGAGCATGCCGCCCAGGCAGCGCTTACCGTTCACGAACGCGACCGAGACCTCGAACTCGTCCCACAGCCGCCGCGCGGTGCGCGACCAGCCGTTGGTGATCGCGAGGCCGTCCTCGAGCCGCTCGAGTGCGCTGAAAAACTCGGCGGTGTCGGCACCGACCATCTGAGTCGAGAAGTGGAAGTCGCCGCTCACGATCACGCGGCGGATGCCGGCCGCGCTGAGCCAGTCGAGTGCTCGATCGAGTTCGCGATCGACGTCCCAGCTGTAGCTCTCGCGCGACAGCGAAACCACGCCGACCCGACCGTCATGCTCGGCATTCACGTACAACTGCTGCCACTCCGCACTCTCCATGCTCGCGAGCGCTTCCGGATGCCACGCCGACGCGGCCGCTTCCGGATGCAGCCGGTGCCACGCCTCGACGGTGGCCCGGGCGGCGTCGGGGCCGGCGGCGCGCAGCATCGCGATCGGTCCGCTGCGAAACTGCGCGCACAGCTCGCCGATCGCATTGACGTGGGCGAGCGGCGCACGGCGTTCGTGCAACAGCAGGCTCGTCATCTGGAAGATCGGGCCCAGCAGTCGAACGCGGAAGTCCTCGCGCTCGGCATCGGACAGCGTCCAGTCGACCAGCGGACGGAAGTGATCGGGCGGGTACCAGGCCTGCCCCGTGTCCTTGCGCTCGGTGAGTTCCGCGGTGGGCGTGAACAGCGCGCCGTAGTGTTCGCTCAGGTGGTGCAGGCACGACCAGGTCAGGAAGTCGGCGCCCTTCGAGCCGATCGCGTCGTGCGCACGGAACGGATTCGGACCGACCAGACGACGCGCCAGCTTGTCGATCTTCCAGAACGGGAGATTGGTGTCGCGATGGGCGTGCAACCCCGCCAGCGTGATCCCGCAGAACAGCACGTCGAGCACGAACGACCAGTGGTCGCTGACCGGCACCGGAATCATGCCGAGCGCCCAGAACAGCTGCGTGAGGGCCGAAGGGGTCGGCTCGACGGTCTCCCACACCTTGTTGATCTCGTGCGGGAAGGCGGGATGCGCGATCCCGACACCGAGCTCGCGGCTGGGGAAGCCCGAGGTGACGGAACGAATCTCGAGTCCTGGGAACGCGGCTCGGAACACCGCGTAGTGCGCTTTCTTGACCTCGAGGATCTCGGGGATGGCTTCGAGCAGGAAGCGCGGTCGCAGCGAAGCCAGTTCGTCAGGCAGGCGCTGACCGTCGTAGCTCAACCGCACGGTGTTGCTCATGATGCGCGCCGCGCCGTCGCGTCCGAACGCCTGCACGAGCCCCGGGTAGTGTCGGCCCAGTCCATCGGGGGCGCCCGCGAAGTCGAGCGCCACCGCGCGCACGCCGAAGGGTTCGAGCCGCGAGCCGAGCTGCAGCGTCTTGCCGGCCCCGACGATGCCGCTGGCGCCCGACACCACGAACGAACCGCGCTGGTGGCGCTCGCCGAAGACCTGGTCGACCAGCGCGCCGGCATCCGCCGGCAGCCGGCCGCGCGAGAAGATGCCGTGCACGCTGCCGAGGCCGAGCGTCTCGATCGTCGAGCCGCGCATCGCGCGGACTTCGCTCGCGATGGCTCCCGGCGCGGCCGAAGGGGAGTGAGACGTGCGGGTCATGAGGCGGCTCCTTCGGAAACCTCGAACAAGGCCGCGATGCCTACGTCGCCCGCCGCGCAGCCGAAGATCAGCACTCGTCCGCCGCCCAGATCCACCGCTTCTTCGAGCGCTTCGATCAGGACGCGGGTGAGCGTGGGCCCCTGCGGGTGCCCCCACACCAGCGAGCAGCCGGTGCGATTGAGTAAATGCCAGTCGTAGCCGGTCACCTTCGAGAACACCACGTCGTTGACCGCGAACGGGTTGTGGTTCTTCGCCACCGCCACGTCGTCCATGCCGAACCCGACGCGGGACAGCAGCTTCTGTACGGCGAGCGCCGGCGCCTCGGGCATCAGGCTCGGATGCGCGCGCGCCTCCGCCTTGGCGATGAATCGAATCTCGATCTCGGGGCGCTTCGACAGCTTGCGCGCCTGTGCGGCATCGGTCACCAGCAGGCACGCCATGCCGTCCGACGCATGCGTCTGGGTGCCGCTCGTCACGCAGGTGTCGAGCTCGCGCTGGGCGCGCAGCGTCTCGAGCGTGATCTTGCGCACGCCGACGTCGGAGTCGACGCGTCCCATCGGGCGCCCGCCGACGTTCAGCAGATCGAGCGGCACCAGCACCCGATCGAGGAACCCCGATTCGCGCGCCTCGAAGTACTGCTGGTGTCGCACGAATGCCACCTCGTCGACCTCGCGGCGATCGAGTCGATACTTGCGGGCGGTGAGTCCCGCCGCGGTGATCATCGCCTGGCCCGTCGCGGGGTCGAAGCCGAAGTTGTCCCACACGTCTGCGATCGCCTGGGTGCGCTGATGCGCGCGACGTTCGGGGAACACGCCGACCGGTGAGTCGCTGGTGCGGTCGAACGTCAGCACGCCGACCGTGCGGTTGGAGCCGCCCTGCACCTCGGCGCCCGCGAGCCACACCGCTTGCAGGCCGGTCGCGCACGCCTGTTCGATGTGGAAGCCGGGGATCCGCTGGCCCATGCAGCTCGCCACCATCGGGGCCTGCCAGAACTTCCAGTGCCAGGGGATCGTCGAGCCGAGAATGAGGTATTCGAGTTCGGCCTTCGGCACACCGCGCAGCCCGAGAATGCGGGCCATCGATTCGCCCGCGAACTGGCCGATGTTGACCTCGGCGAGCGGGCTCGTCTGCCACGCGGGAAAGAAGCTGCTGCCCCAGGTGCCGTAGGGGATGCGGGCGTCAGGAAACATCGACACGGCGCGCTTCATGAGGGGGATTCCGGGGTTCGACGGTACCGGCGGCCGCGGATCGGCGCACCCGCCCGGCACTTTCTTGCACTCGGAACGCCAGCGCAAGCCGAAATCAAGCCGCTCGGGCGGGCAGCTCCTCGGCGCAGAGCAGCGGCAGCCGGATCGAGAACGTGATGCCGATCCCCGGTTCCGTCTCGAACGATATGTCGCCGCCGTGCTTGGAGACCACGATCGAGCGCGCGATCGCCAGACCCTGCCCGGTGCCGCGTCCGACCGCTTTGGTGGTGAAGAACGGGTCGAAGATGCGCGCCGCGACCGCCGGCGGGATCCCGCCGCCGGTGTCCGAGAACTCGACCACCACCTCGTCTCCATCGATCCGCGTGCGCACCGTGATGCGCCCGCGCGCGCCGGTCGAGCCGACCACGTCGCCGATCGCGTGAGCGGCGTTCACGATGATGTTGAGGAACACCTGGTTCAGCTCGCCCACATAGCAGGAAACCAGCGGCAGCTCGCCGAACTCGGTCACGACGTCGGCGACGAACTTGTACTCGCCATGACTCACCACCAGCGTGCTCTTGAGCGACCGGTTCAGATCGACGCTCGAGGGGTGCGAATGATCGGGATGTGCGAACTGCTTCATCGAACGCACGATCTCCGCCACCCGGCCGAGGCCTTCCTGCGAGCGATCGACCGCGCGTGGCACCTGTTCGAGCAGGTCTTCGAGATCGATCTCGTCTTCGCACGCCCGTACCTCGGACATCCCCGGTGGATCGGCCCCCGCCGGTTCGAACCCCTTCGTCACCACCTGATACCTGCGAATCAGTCCGGTCAGATCCTCGGTCGCCGAGCGCAGGAAGTGCACGCTGTCGCCAACGAATTGAATCGGGGTATTGATCTCGTGCGCGACGCCGGCCGCGAGACGACCCACCGCCTCGAGCTTTTGCGACTGGCGCAGCTGCTCGTCGACCCGTTCGCGCTCCTCCATCTCGACGCGCAACTGATGATTCACTGCGTCGAGTGCCTGAGTCCGATCACTGACGCGTTGCTCGAGCGTGGCGTTCAGTTCCCGCACCTTGTGCGAGGTGCGTTGCAACTCGATCATCGTGAGCGCCGCACTCGCGAGCAGCAGGATCGCAACCACCGAGATCACCACGCGCACGCGACTCGAGCGCTCGAGCGCCTCCGCATAGGCATGCTCGTGAATCGCGGTGAGCCGCTGCTCGAGTTCGCGGGTCGGGATCGCGAGCAGCTCGTACAGTGTCCGGTGGACTTCGCTGCCGGCGCGTACCAGCGCCTGCATGTGCACCTGCCTGCTGCAGGCGCACCGGAGCTCCTTCGGATCGAAGTGCGACGGCCTGCTCGCTCGTGATCTTCGGCAGGTAGGCGAGTGAATTGCGGAGCGCCGAATTGCGCGACTTGAAGCGCTCGATCTCGAGCGTCTTGGCGTGGAAGGCCGTGCGCAGCTCCGCGAGGCGTGCGAGCTAGCCGGCGCGGCCCGCGGCGCTCAGATAGGGCGGAGGCGTGAGCAACCGCTCGTGAATCGCGCGGATCTCGACCTCCGCCGCGACCAGCGGATCGTAGTGGGCGAGGATGTGCAGTCGCGATCGCAGGACATCCTGATCGAGCTGCGCATCCAGCGTGCTGAGACGCGCCAGGTCCTCGCTCACGCTCCGATAGAGGTTCGAGTCCACCGCGAAAGTGCGATCCAGCACCACCAGTCCGAGCAGCACGCCGCCGAGCAACGCGAGCAGCCGGAACAGCGCGCGCGTCACGGTTGAGCGTCCGCGGCCGGCAGCGCCGCGGTCGGAACCGCACCGGTGAGCGTTTGCAGGAACGCGATGAGACGCAGAATCTCGTCGGGTTCGAGCTGGCGTCCGAGCTGGTACTCACCCATGACCGCGATCGCCGCCGCCAGCGTGGGGGCGGAGGCGTCGTGAAAGTAGGGAGCGGTGAGCGCCACGCTGCGCAGGCTCGGCACCTTGAACGAATGCAGGTCCAGCGAATCGCCGGTGACGGTGAAGCGTCCGGCGTCGGCTTCGTCGAGGTCGTCACGCCCGGCGAAGTAGTCGGCCATCACCCCGAACTTCTGATACATGTTGCCGCCGACGTTCGCGCCCTGATGGCAGCTCGCGCATCCGTAGTTCTTGAACAGCTCGTAGCCTTCGCGCTCGAGCGAGTTGAGCGCGGTGCGATCGCCACGTGCGAATCGGTCGAAGCGCGACGGGGTCAGCAGCGTGCGCTCGAAGTCCGCGATCGCGGTGCAAACGTTCGCGGCGGTGATGCCGTCGCGAAATGCGGCGCGGAAGCGCCGCCCGAAGTCCGGTGCGCTTCGATGCTGCGCAGGATCTCGGGCCAGTCGAGCGCCATCTCCTTGAGGGCCAGCGTCGGACCGTCGACCTGCTGCTCGAGCGTGGCCGCACGACCGTTCCAGAACTGCCGGAAGTTGAGCGAGGAGTTGAGCACCGTCGGCGCGTTGACGCCGCCGAGCGCACCTCCGACTCCGACCGAGCGCTCGAGCCCGTCGACGCCGCCGCGCCCCAGGTCGTGACACGTCGCGCACGAGATCGTGGTGTCGCGCGACAGCACCGGGTCGTGGAACAGATCGCGGCCGAGCTGAATGCGGCGCGGATCCAGCTCGGGGGCGGGTGGGAGCGGCTGCAGCGGCTCGCTCACCGCGGT
>JABFRW010000076.1 GCA_013140805.1 Candidatus Eisenbacteria bacterium | reverse complement strand
GACCGGCGCGCAGCTCGGGGGCGCAGATGACGTCGACGACCGCGTCCGGTGTCGCGGTCGCGCTCACGAATCGACGGCGATCACCTTCGACTTCCGTCGCTCGATAGCCGAGCGATTCGGTGAGTACGGCGGCCGTGCGTTCGAAGCCGGACACGGTCAGCGTGACGCCGTGGAAACCATGAATCGCGTGCTGCGGAGGGATCGCACTCGCGGCGCGCCGAGTGGGGTCCGGAGGCTCGGCCAGCTCGACGAGCTCGAGTGCCAGCCCATCCGGATCGAGGAACGGAAGCGTACGCGCGCCGAACCGAAGCTCCGGGGGGCCGAAGTCGATCGCGTGCCTCGCAAGGAAGTCCATCCACCATTCGATGCTCGCGGGCGGAACCGCGAAGCTCGTGGCGGTGGTCTGGCCGGTCCCCGCACGCCCGCGCGGCGCGCCGGGCCAGGGGAAGAACGTCAGGATCGTGCCGGGGTGGCCCGCGTCGTCGCCGTAGTAGAGATGGTAGGTCGCGGGGTCGTCGAAATTGACCGTGCGTTTGACCAGCCGCAGGCCAAGTCGCCCGGCGTAGAAGTCGAGGTTCTGTTGCGGATCGCTCGCAAGAGCGGTCACGTGATGCAGGCCTGGGATCGGGTTCATGGAGAAGATGAGGGCTCGCGTGGGCCGGCGGTGATTGGTAGGCTTGAGGGGCCTGATAGTAGCGATTTGACCCCGAGCCGGAAGGAGGCCCTCCCCGATGGGCCAGCCACGCCATTTCTGCATCCTTGCGCGCAACTGCTTCGCCACGCTGGCTCTGACCGCCGCCACCCTGCTGCTACCGGCCGCACCGGTCTCGGCTCAAATTCTGATCAACGAGATCCTCCCGAATCCGTTCGGCAACGATGTCGGAACGGAGCGGGTCGAAATCTTCAACGCCGGTGCCAGCCCCGTGAATCTGACCGGCTGGGGAATCGACGACGCCGTGACGATCGGCCAGGCGGCCGTGAGGGCGCGCATTCCGGAGGATTTCGATGCCACCTGCTCGACCAACGCCACCATCGGACCCGGCGAGTTCCGCGTCGTGATGATGCAGGGCGGGTCGGCGGTGCTCAACAACGGCGGCGATGACGTCTACCTGGTTTCCGATCGTCTGCTGGCGGCGACCGTCGTGCACTCGGTGACGTATCCGTCGGCCACGGCGTTCGAGGGCCAGGTGTGGTCCGCGATTCCGAATGGATCTTCGAACTTCGCGTTTCGCTCGCCCACTCTGTGTGGCAGCAACGCCGGAATCGGTGACGTCACGGCGCCCGGCACCGTGAGCAACCTCCTGGCGGTCCCCGGCGCATTCCCGGGTGAGATTCGCCTGACCTGGACCGCGCCCGGTGACGACGGCGCGACCGGAACGGCGAGCGCGTACATCATCAAGGTCTCGCACGACCCAATCAACGCCGGCAACTTCGACGCCGCCCTCGACATCAACCGCTGGATCGCGGAGCCCTTGCCGCTCGTGGCCGGTGCCGCGGAGACGCTGTTCGTGTTCGGACTCGCGACCGATTCGACCTGGCACTTCGCACTCAAGACGCAGGACGAGGTACCCAACACGAGCTCCGTCTCCAATGACTCCGGGACTGCGCCGCTCGCGGGACTACTGTTGAATCCCGACACCGGCTACACCCCCTACTTCGGCAATCTGCATTCGCACACCAGTTACTCCGACGGCGTGCAGACCCCTGCCCAGGCCTACGACTACGCCCGCAATGGCGCACCGACCGCGCTCGACTTCCTCGCCGTGACGGATCACAACCACTCGGGCGCGGGCATGCAGCTGTCGAACTATTCGTTGGGGCTGGCGCAGGCCGCCGCAGCGAACGACGATGGCGACTTCGTCGCGATCTGGGGTCAGGAGTGGGGCATCATCGAAAGCGGTGGCCACGCGAACGTGTTCGAAGCGCCGACACTGTTCGGCTGGCAGGCGGGCAACTACGACGTCTTCGTCGCCGAGGGGGACTACACCGGGCTCTACACGGCGCTGCTCGCCAATCCACCGTCGGGATATCCCCCGATCGTCGAGTGGTGTCATCCGGCTTCCGGCGACTTCAACAACTACGCCGTGACGCCCAACGGCCAATCCGTCGTGAGCCTGATGGCGCTCATCACCGGACCGGCCTTCTCGACCTCGACGACGGAGTCGGATGTCGGCAGCACGACCGGAAACGAAGTGCTGTTCCAGGACGCGCTCCGGTTGGGTTTCAGGATCTCTCCCGCCGGAGACCAGGACAATCACAATGCGACCTGGGGCGCCGCGACCGAGACGCGTACCGTGGCGCTCGCGGCCGGCAAGACCAAGTCCGAGATCCTCGGCGCGCTCGCGACGAGGCGCAACTACGCCAGTCAGGATCACAACGTCGTGGTGCAGTTCTCCGCGGACGGCCGACCGATGGGATCCGCGTGGACCAGTGCTCAGGGCGTTCGTTTCGCGGTGCGCGTGATCGATCCGGACCTGACCGACGGCGTGGCGCAGATCGACCTGCTACGCGGCGTCACGGGGACCTCGAATGCCGCGGTGGTGGCCACCAGTGTTGGTAACTCGAGCTTTGCGTGGCGCGAGCGCAGCAGCTTCGCCCCCGGCACCGAGGCGCACTACTACATGCGCATCCGCATGAACGACAACGCCAACGTCTGGACCGGTCCGGTCTACGTCGACTACGACCCGGCGTCGGTGGTCGGCGTGGGCGATCGGGATCATGCGATCGAGCTGGCGATGTCCGCGCACCCGAATCCTGCATTCGGACGCGTCACCGCGAGTTTCGCGCTTCCGAATCCGGCGCGTCGCGCCGCGCTGGTGATCTACGACGCGGCAGGCCGACGGGTGAAGTCGCTGATCGACGGTCCGCTCAGTGCCGGCAGCCACCAGGTCGTCTGGACAGGACTCGACGATGCGGGGCGGCCGGCGTCTGCCGGAATCTTCTTCATGCGTCTCGAGACCGATGACCGCTCGGTCGTTCGGAAGGTGCTGCTGATTCGCTAGCACACTCGGGGCAGGCCTCGAGATGCGCTACAGCTGGCTGCTCGGTGGTTCGTCCACGATGATGACCGGATCGAGTTGAACCGTGGGATCCTCGACTGAGATCACGGTGTACTTGAACAAGCCCTTGTAACGCGGGCGCTGCTTGAGGGCGGCGTCCGCGTGAGCAAGCTGTTTGACTCCGAACGGCCCCTCCGAGTCGAACACGATCGTGAACTTCTGCTCGTTCATGCTCGCCCAGTGGACGTCGTCGAGCGGCGTCATCGTGAGCGAGTCGGGCTCGACGCGTATGCCGCTCTTGTCGACGGTGACTGCAATTCTGTGAGTCCTCATCTTCGTTCTCCCGGACTGGAACTGATTGGTTGGGGTTGCGGATCGATCGCCGCGATGAGCGCGCCGAAGCGTCGTTCTGCGCGCCACTCTTCGAAAATGGGGGAGTCGCGAAGCCACGCGAGCGGGTAGCCGCCCTGCACCGCCCGCTCGAGCCACGTGGTTGCGCGGTCCCTCTCCCCGAGTTGCCAGAGTGTGAGTGCCGCGCAGTACTGCACCATCGAGTTCGCGCTGTCTGCAGCCAGCGCCCGCCGCAGCTCCGTGCGCGCGCTGTCGGGTTGACCGAGTTTCGGAAGCAACGTGGCGAGATGGGCCGGAATCATCACGTCGAAGGAATTCCCATTGCGGACGCGCTCGCGTTCCTCTTCGCGCCCGAGCCGCACAGCCTGTGCGTAGGCTTCGGAGGCCTGATCGCTCCGATTGCGAAGCCAGAAATAGGCGTCTCCCAGATTGAGCCACGATTGATAGTCGGCGAATCCGAACTGAAACGACTGGTTGTAGGCGCCGATCGACTCCTCGAATCGGTGCGAGTTGAAGAAGGCCGTCCCCAAATTGTCGAACGCGATCTTCGTAGGGCACAGCGCGATCGCCCGCTGCAGGGAGTCGATCGCGCGGTCGTAGTCCCCGCGCAGGACCAGCATCCCACCCAGTCCCTGATAACCGCGGTGGAAATCCGGCGAACGGCGGATCATGGACTCGTACATCCCGATCGCCTCGTCGACGTGCCCGGCCCTGAACTGCCAGACCGCCAGCCACCAGTAGGGTTGCCAGCAGTGCGGACGCTGCGCGATGACCGCTTCGTAGACTGCTCTTTCCTGCTCGGGCCTCCCCAACCGGGCGTACGTGCGACCCAGATTCGACCACGCTGCGTCGTCGGTCGAGTCGAGCCGGCACGCACGCGCGAGCGCCTCGAGCGACGCGGACGCGTTCTTCCGGGAGAACCACACGGCGCCCAGCACCCGGTGACCCTCGGAGCGTGAACTGTCGAGCGCGATAGCCTCGCGCGCCGAGGCTTCGGCACGCGCGAGGCAGCTCGTGTCGCTCGCGAGCCGATAGCACTTGAGCTCCGCGTGTGCCAGCCAGGTCCGCGCCGCAGCGGCCTCGGGCTCCGTCCGGCACGCGAGCTCCAGGTCCTCGATTGCGTGACGGGCCTGCGCTTCGGTCGTTGCATGCAGCACGCGGCCGATGCCCTGCAGCAGGAATCGCAGCGTGCCCGCGCCGCGCACTCCGAACTCGGACGAAGCGTCGGTCCGGCGCGGCTCGAGTCCCACCAGCTTGACCGCTTCGCGGTACAGGCGATCTTCGAATTCGAACGGCTTCGCCAGCGGCGTCTCAACGACTCGAACACTCATACGCTTCCCGGTCGCTCCATCCCAGAGCTCCAGCCGTCCTCGAAATGAGTCGGTGCGTTGCTCGAGACTCGAAGCCAGTGTGAGGTTGGTGCCCAGGACCCGGCGGGCATCGACGACGTCATCGACGCGCTCGTCCAATGCGTCCTGAAAGGAGGCAAGCTGAAACCCCGGCCGATCCTGATGGCGCTGAAGCCGGGCGTGGAGCCGGGCGATCGAGCCGAGTCCGAACTCCGCGAAGTCTTCGGATGCACCGGGTGTGGCGGGCGGCAGGACCGCAAGATTGCGGTCGCGCGGCAGCTTCGATGCGAACGGCGCACGCGAGACCCCCCAGGTCAGGAGGGCGGCAACGATCGCCACGAGAGGCAGCATCAGCGTCGACCACGAGACTGCGCGCCTCCACGGCGATACGATGAGACGGGTCGCGATCCGATCCGCGCGAGTGTCGGGCAAGGCGACCGAGCCTCTCGCAGCGAGAAGATCCTGCATCAAGTCAGCACACGTCGGATGACGCCGGGCTGGATCCTTCGACATCATCTTCGCGATCACGTCGGAGAGAGCGACTCCCACGGTCGGATTCACGCGCGTCACGGGCTCCGGGGCGGCGTTCATGATGCGTTCCCGAACGGCGTCGTAGGTGTCGCCCGCGAACGGATTGCGAGCGGCCAGCATCTCGTAGAACACGGTTCCGAGCGCGAAGATGTCGGTGCGTCCGTCGAGCGTTCCGCCGTAGTGAGCCTCGGGCGCCATGTACTGCGGAGTGCCGGCGATGACGTTCGCTTCGCTCTCCGCGGTCCAGGTGGTGGACGATGGCGAGGTGGTGTCGGGGGTCGATTCCGTGCGCCGGGCGATGCCGAAGTCGAGGATCTTGATCTGGCCCTGAGTCGTCACCATCAGATTCTCGGGCTTGATGTCGCGATGAATCAGCCCGTGATCGTGGGCGACCGCGACGGCGGCGATACACTGCGTGGAGAGATCCCAGAAGTCCTGGAGCGGAACGGGCTCAACCATTCGTTCCCGCAGCGTCGTGCCGTCGACGTATTCCATGACGATCAACAAGTCATCGTCGAGCTCCAACACGTCATGGATCGCCGCAATGCGCGCATCGCTGATCCGGCTCGCGCGGCGCGCCTCCTTGAGGATCGCGCGGCGGCGGTCCCCGCCTGCCTGGTCCGTCGATCGGACACGCTTCAACGCCACGCGGCGATTGAGCAGGGTGTCCTGCGCGAGCAGGACCTCTCCCATGCCCCCGTGGCCGAGTAGGCGCTCGACACGATAGCGTCCTAGGATGACCCGGCCCGGCCAGTGTTGCGCGGCGCCGGGATCGGTTTCCGAAGCATCGGGCGTAGGCATGCGGCCCTCAGTCCATCGAGACAGGGCGCAGCAGACTCTAATTCGTTCGGGGGAGCCGAAGTATACGCCCCAGACTCGAGGCCCGACGCATGGCAAGACTGATCCCCGCACGATTGCTCGCTGCGCTGCGGCCCAATGAGACCGCCCGTCAGGAGCTTCCCGGCGAGATGATTCGGGAATCACGCCACCGGGTGCGTGTCGCGGCGGCGCTCGGGGCCATGGCATACACGGCGTTCCTGATCTTCGAAGCGAGTGGCGTCGTCGCGTCGAACGCGCTCGAGCACCGCATCGACCTGACCCACGACGTGCTCGGCGTCGGCATCTGCTCGAGCCTCCTCGCGATCGCGAGCCTGCGCGCGGTTTCCGATCGCGGGGTGCTGTTCGCGGCCCTTTCGGCGGAGTGGATTCTGTCGACGGTGATTTCGATCGCGGTCCCGTGGGCATCCTTCGAGCGGACGGGACACGCGCAGTCGCTCACCTGGGTCGTTCCCATCCTCATCCTGTTCGCTTTGCTGGTGCCCGTCCCACCGCGGCGGGCGTTGATGATCTCGATCCTGTGCGCGGCGACCATGCCGATCGGACTCGCGTTCCTCGCCTTCGGCGGTCGGGTCGTCGTCCATGCATCGGAATACTGGGCGTCTCTGCTGACGGGCTCGATCGCAGTCGCCATCGCGTCGAGCGCCTCGCGCACCGTTTATCGAGCCGGACGCCAGATCGCGGCGGCTCAGACGGTGGGCAGCTACGAGCTGCTCGAGCGGCTCGGAGAGGGCGGCATGGGAGAAGTCTGGAAGGCGCGGCACCTCCTGCTGGCGCGCCCCGCCGCGGTGAAACTGATTCTTCCCGAACGCCTCCAGGGCGCACAGGAGCAGCGGGAGTCCGCGGTCTCACGATTCACGCGCGAAGCACAGGTCACGGCCGGACTGCGCTCCCCCCACACCGTTGAGCTGTTCGACTTCGGCGTGAGTGGTGATGGCGCGCTCTACTACGCCATGGAACTGCTGGACGGTCTCACGCTTCAGCACTTCGTCTATCGCTACGGTCCGGTGGAACCGCGCCGCGCGGTCCACTGGCTTCAGCAGGCCTGTCACTCGCTGGGCGAGGCGCACGCACAAGCGCTCACACATCGTGACATCAAGCCCGCGAACCTGTTCCTGTGCCGCTACGGCCGCGATGTGGACTTCCTCAAGGTTCTCGACTTCGGGCTCACCAAGCCGACCGTTCCGCAACCGGATCAAGGGCTCACGACGCCCGGCATCGCGGTCGGAACGCCCGGCTACATGGCGCCGGAGCAGGTATTCGGCCTGCAAACGAGCCCGGCCACGGATCTGTACGCGCTGGGTTGCGTCGCCTACTGGTTGCTGGCCGGTGTGAAGCCGTTCGAGGCAGACTCGGGGGGCGAGCTGCTTCGACTGCACGCTCAGGAGTCGCCGCCCCGCTTGTCGCTCAAGGCAGCACAGTCGATTCCGCCACGACTGGAGTCGGTGATCATGGCGTGCCTCTCGAAGGATCCCGCCGCTCGGCCCCGGGACGCCGACGCTCTGAGCCATGAGCTGTCGAGGTCGCTCGACGACGCACCCTGGACGAGTGCGGACGCGCAGTCCTGGTGGCAGTCCTATCCCAGCAAGTAGTCGAGATCCTCGGAAGTGAGGGTGCGCGCAAAGCCGTCCTCACCCAGCACCTCGGCGACCAGCACCGCCTTGCGCTGCTGCAGCTCCCAGATCTTTTCTTCGATCGTACCGGCCGCGAGCATGCGATAGGCGATCACGGTGCGCGTCTGGCCGATCCGGTGCGCACGGTCGATCGCCTGCGCTTCGACCGCCGGGTTCCACCACGGATCGAACAGCACGACGTAGCTGGCGGCGGTGAGATTGAGGCCGGTTCCTCCCGCCTTGAGCGAAATCAGGAACACGCACGGAAGCGGGTCGGACTCGAACGCCTGAACCACGTGCTCGCGCTTCGTCGTTGCACCCGTGAGCATGTGATACACCATGCCGCGCCGCTTCATCTGGGCGGCGAGCAGCTTGAGGCACTCCACGAATTGCGAGAACACCAGGACCTTGCGACCCTCTTCCATCAGCGGCTCGAGAATTTCGAAGAGTGCATCGAACTTGCCGGAGCCGAGACTCTCGCGTCCTCCGACCAGCGCCGGGTGACAACACACCTGACGCAATCGAGTGATCGCCGCGAGCACCTCGAGTTTGTTGCGATGGAGTCCATCCGCCGTCGACTTGAGCCGCTCGACGGTGGCGCGGCCGCGTAGCAGCTCCGCCAGGTAGAGCTTGCGCTGTCCGGGCGTCAGTTCGCACTCGCGGCGCTCCTCGATGCGATCCGGCAGGTCGGGAGCCACCTGTTCTTTCAATCTGCGGACCATGACCGGCCGGAGTCGGGCGGCGAGCAATCGCCGAGCGTGAGTCGGAGCGTCGTGGCGGTCGTAGCGAGCCACGAACGCCGCCCGACGACCCAGATAGCCGGGGTTCACGAACTGCATGATGCTCCACAGGTCGAGCGCTCGATTTTCGATCGGCGTTCCGGTGAGGGCCAGCCGCCGTGTGGTGTCGAGTTCCAGCACCGCACGGCTCACGGCCGCATTCGGATTCTTGATGTTCTGGGCTTCGTCGAGCACCGCAGCGCGCAGAGGAATAGATCGCCAGTGATCGAGGTCGCGCCGCAGCAGCGCATAGTTCGTAATCACGAGATCGTGATTCGGCACTTCACGCCGCAGGGTGTGACGCTCTTCCCCGCTGGTGAGCGACAGCACGCGCAGATGTGGAGTGAAGCGCTCCGACTCGCGTTGCCAGTTGTGAACCACCGAAGCTGGACACACCACCAGCACCGGCCCGCCGTCGGGATCGTTTTCGCGCAGCCATTCGATCCAGGCCAGCGCCTGAACGGTCTTGCCGAGTCCCATATCGTCCGCGAGGATTGCGCCGAGGCCGAGCCCGGTGACGTAGGCGAGGAACTCGAAGCCTTCCTGCTGATACGGGCGCAGAATCGCCTTGAGTCGCCGCGGAACCGGGACTTTCGGCAAGCCCTCGAATGCGCGGACGCGCTCGCGCAGTCGCTCGATCTCACGAACCGTCTCGGGGTCGCCGCCGATCGCACTGAGCGCCGCCAGGCTCTCGGGCCGCGCCTGGGCGAGCTGGGCCAGCGTCAGTCGCTGCTCGCCGGCTCCGGCCTCGAGTCCGAGGTCGGCGAGCATCGCGGCCGCTTCGTCGTAGTTCTCGACCCACTCGCGTCTCACCCAGCCGGAACCGAGTTTCACGAATCGCGTGCGAGCCGTGCGAAGTTTCTTCAGGTCCTCGTCGGTGAGCGCGAGTCCTTCGGCCTGCCACTCGGCGGAAACGGTGAACCAGTCCACTCCGCTCGCAACCACCCGCACCTGCGGACGAATCGTGCGCCCTTCGACGATCAGACTCTGCATACGTTCATTACCGAGAAAGTCGAGATCGAGCGGGCGCCGGTCCCACGCGTCGGCGAACGCATTCAGATTGCGCCCGCCGAGTCGCATCCACAGTCCACGATTGCGCAGCCGGATCGGAGTCCCCTCGGTCTCCACGTCGCGGCGATCTCGCGGTCCGACCGGGAGCAGACTCAGCCAGTGCCGGGCCGCCTCTAGTGGCGCGGGATCCGGCATCTCGACCCAGACCGTCGAGGGCTCCTCGACTGCGCCGGCCGATTCGGGCGCGACCGCGTCGAGGCGTGCCCACTGCTGATCCGCATCGAGCTCGAATGCGATCACCCCGGACGCTTCCGAGCCCGGGCGCCAGGTCGCTTCGCCCGTGTGCGCGAACAGGCGCACCTGCAGCCAGTCGTCCGCGTCGAGATCCAGGGTGACGAGTGGCCGCGCGGGATGGATGCGCATGTGCGGAGCGAGTGCCTCGGCGACGCTGGTGAAACTGGTCGCCAGCAGCTCGAGAAAGCGCCCGCGTCCGGTCTCCGGCACCGGCAGATGCCCACTCTGCGCGAGGCGTCGCATCAGATGCGGTGGGGGCTCCTCGCTCACCCGCCAGAACGCCCCGTCGGCGAGCACGAGGCTTGGATTGAGTTCGTCGTCCGAGGGCAGGTAGACCAATTCCTCGAGACGTCGAAGACTCCCGTCCGGCCAGCGTCCGGCGAGCGCGATGCTCATGTCGTTGCCCTGATTCGATGAAACCGGAACGATGTCGATGGCGCTGTCGCCCAGACGCAGCCGGCTTCCCGGAACGACGCCGCCACGCGCATCGGGTGGCGCGGTCGTTCCCCGTTCCCACGTCACGAGCGCCGAATCGGAGAACCCATCGAGCATCCGATTGAGAGCACTCGCCTCGACCACGAATCGAGTGCCGATTGCATGCCCGTCGGCAAGGGGAACGGTTCGCGCCAGGACTCGCAGGAGTCGTGCGTGAGGCGGCGAGAGCAGCATCGGATCGCCGCGAAGTTCCGATTCGAGATGCACGATCTGCCGCGCGGTACGCGGTGCGTCGATGACGCGCGGAGTCGTGAGCCGCACCTCGAGCCATACGTCCGCGCTTTCGGGGCCTGCGGGAGTGAGCCCGATCACGGCCCGCAGGGTGCGCGCCGGCATCTCCGCGTGGCGCCGCGCCCAGTGCGCGAAGTCCTTGGCGAGATCGACCCGGCCACGTTCGTCGTCGATCGCGAGCGCCAGCGCGAACGCGTGCTTGCAGATCGGCCCGGCCGGGCAGCTGCACGAGGGGTGAACTGCCGCGCCGTCGATCGCCCACGCGGTCTGATAGGGCGACGACCCTCGCACCCGCGCACCGATTCGACGGTCGGTGATCTCGAGAGATCCCACTCGCCGCTCGGTCAGATAGGCGCGGCCACGGTCCTGGATATGAGGCGGGAATCGCTCGGCGTGGCTGCGGATGGCCTGGATGACCTCCGCCGGAATCCCCTGCAGGGCACGGGTCCGGTCGGCCGCGCTGAGGTTCGAAGCATCGGCGGATTCACTCATGTGGCGCCATGGTAGCCCAGACACCGGGGCCGAATCGATCCGGGCGAGGATCAGGCGGCGGCGGTCACCGGGTGGCGGGACACGCCGTGCTCGAGCAGCCGAACGACTTCGGACGCAGCGTCCGTGCTTCGAAGTTCCACGCCGATCGCTCGGGCACGCGTCACGATCGAGGGGCGCGCGAAGACGAACTGGATCGCCGCGGCGAGCCCCGGAGCCGAGAGTCGGGTGCGAGGGATCGGTCGACTCCCGAGGCCGCGCGCATGCACTTGCTGGCCCCAGTAGAACTGGTCGGCGAGGTGCGGCACCACCACGTGAGGAACTCCGGCCCTTGCGACTGCGGCAGTGGTGCCCGCGCCACCGTGATGCACCGCGAGAGCCACGCGCGGAAGCAGCGCCGCGTGGGGCGCCGATCGCACGGCGATCACATGATCCGGAAGTGGCATCCCGCCCAGTTCCGCCCACCCGGATACGATGATGCCCCGACGTCCGGAGGCCGCGAGGGCCGCGACGACGAGTTGCGTCGTTCGCGCGGGCTGGTGGTCCGGCATGCTTCCGAAACCGATACACACCGGTGGATCGCCGGCCTCGAGAAACCGTTCGAGCTCGGGTTCGAGTGCGTCGCGCTCCTCGAGCCTCAGCGAGCCAGTTTGTGCGACTTGGAGGAAAGCGTCGCGAGGAATTCCCCCGAGCGCCGCGTCGGACGCGAGAATCGGTGCATCGCCGAGCACATAGCGTGTCAGCTCAGCCGCCGGACCCAGTCCGCACTCCCGACGCTTGCGATCGATCGTGCTGCGAAAGAGCCGATCGAATCCAAGGGACGCCACCCACCAGAGTCCGCGATTGAAGACCGCTCCCGGCGACCGGTGCTGCCATCCCGGTGGCGGATGCAGTCCCGAAGGAATGATCTGAGGGCAGAATAGAACCGTGCGATGCGGAATGCGCAGCGCTTCCGCGACGGATGGGGCCGCCGCGTGCAACCCCGTCACCAGCAGGTCGGCGCCGGGCGCGGCAGTCAGCAGCTCGTCGAACGATTGATCGGCATCCGCGCGCAGGTAGTCGATTGCGGAGCGCAGTGTGGCGAGCGAGGGTTGCGCGACGTCGCCGTGCGCTCGGGCCCAGGCCTGGATGTCGCATCCCAATGGGATAAACGACAGCCCGTGATGGCGCACCCAGTCTGCGAAACCGGGCGCGGCGCCGAGTTCGACCTGGTGACCGCTCGCTCGAAGTCGGATTCCGAGCGCGAGAAGCGGTTGCACGTCGCCTCGGGTTCCGAATGCCGCGAGCAGGACTCTCATGTCAGGAGAGTTGTCGGTCTGCCCTGCCGCCCGCTTCACTCATGAGTCAGCAGCAGCTCGCGCGCGGTCTCGATCGCCGACTGCGTTCCCGCCAGCGCGAGGACGTCGCCGGCCTTCAGCACTTCGTGCCCATCCGGTACCAGCACGACGTCCTCGCCCCGCGAAATCGCGAGGATCGTAGCGCCGGTGCGGCCGCGCAATCCGAGTTGCGACAGGCGCAGGCCCACTCCGGGCGAAGCCGCATCGAGTCGGACGGGGACCGGTTCGCCGAGGCCCGGAAGCAGCTTGTAAGCACTCTTGAGCGCACGCTCCCCCTCGGTCGCCTCGTCCTCACGCGACTGGCGGCCGAGTGCCGTCACGATCGCTTCGGCGGCAGCGCGCACATGCCCCTGAAGATCGGACGCCGTACGCCACACCGTGACCGCGAGGACGACCAGTGCGATGCCGAGCAGCGAGAGTCCGATCAGTGGCGGCATGAATGGCTGCACGAGCGCTGCGACCGGGGCGCCCACCATCAGCACCGTCGCAACCTGGACAGTGGAAACGAATGCTCGTCGTGGTGCGGCGGCGAGATCCAGTTTGCCGGGCTCCGGATCTGGAAACGATCGACGCGCCATCAGCGTGCCGAGGGTGCGACCGGTGCGCAGAATTCCGACGAAGAACGGGACGGTCAGCAGGATTGCCGCGACGATGACCGCCGTGTGCGCACGACTCAGCGTGAGGCCGCTTCGCTCGACGATCGCCGGACCGAGCTGGCTCGCGGCCATGCTGCCTCCGATCGCCAGCGCCGCGATCACGAAGGCGTCGATCAGGAGGACTCGAAGTGCGCGGTGCAGCTGATCGCGCTCGGCCGTGGTCTCGGGGCGCGCGCGCAGCGCCTCGATCCACGACCCGTAGAGTGCTACGAAGGTCTGGAGTGGTCGGGGCAGGTTGCGGTCGATGAGCGCCGCGGCTGCCGGGGCGGCGCCGATCAGCCACGGCGTCGTGAGCGTGGTGAGCGCCGACACCGCAACCATGATCGGGTACAACGTGGTCGAAGTCGCGCCGCTGGCGAGCCCGACGCCTGCGATGATGAACGAGAACTCACCGATCTGGGCGAGGCTCATGCCGGCTTGCACCGAGGTTCGGGTGCCGGCTCCGGTCAGAAAGGCGCTCATTGAAACGGCCACGACCTTGCCGACCAGCACGATGCCCGTGAACGCCACCACGGGGGCCCAGTGCTGCATCACCAGTCGAGGATCGATCAGCATGCCGACCGAGACGAAGAACATGGCCGCGAACATGTCCCGGACCGGCTCGACCAGTCGTTCCACACGCTGGCCCTCGCCCGACTCGGCGACCAGCGATCCTGCGAGGAACGCGCCGAGCGCGACCGAATAGCCGATCGATCGAGCGAGCAGCGCCGCACCGAAGCACACCCCGATGCATGCGACCAGGGTCGTCTCCGGACGCTCGAGGCGCACCACCAGTCGGATCAATCGAGGCACGGTGAGCATTCCGACCGCGAGCGAGATCGCGAGGAACGCGACCAGCCGGAGGATCGTCATGCCGAGCGGGCCGGCCGACGCGGTCTCCCCGGAGCTCGCGGGTGTCAGCAGGGCGAGCAGCAGGATCGCGATCAGGTCCTCGATGATGAGGATTCCGAACACCAGTTCGCTGACCCGGCCACGGAGTCCCTGTTCGGCGAACGCCTTCACGATGATGGTGGTGCTGGAAATTGCGACGGCGGCGCCGGCGAATGCGCTCTCGAGTGCCCCCCACCCGAACAGCCGGGCGGCGACGTAGCCGAGCCACATCATGAAGCTCGACTGCAGCACCGCGACGATCACGACCGGCCATCCGGCCCGCAGCAGACGGCGCAGGCTGAACTCGAGCCCGAGCGTGAACATGAGCAGGATCACGCCCAGTTCGGACAGCGTGTGAATGACCGGCTCGTTTGCCACCAGCGGGATTGGAACGTGCGGCCCGACGATCAGGCCCGCCAGCATGTATCCGAACACCACCGGCTGACGCAGGCGCTGGAACAGGATGGTGGTGACGGCCGCGACGCCGAGAACGAGCGCCAGCGTGCGGAGAAATTCGTTCGGATCGTGCATGAGCCCCGCACCTTAGCCGAGCGGTGCGGGGCCCGAACAGTTCGAACCGCCGCTCAGCGCGCTCGACGCTCTGCGGGGCGCGGAACCGCGCCCTCGTGAGGTGCCTCGAACAGCTCCGCCACGCTGTGTCCCTTGAGCACGCGATCCACGCTCAGCGCTCCCGCACCATGGGCTGCGAAGTACAGGAACAGGAAGCAGTAGAGGACCGCGAGTTCGCCGTGATTCTGAATCGGCAGTAGTCCTTCACGCTGATGCGCCATGAAGTACGCGACCGCCATCTCTCCCGACAGAAGGAGCGCCACCGGGCGGGTCAGTCCGCCAACCAACAGGGCCAGTCCCCCGAACAGTTCGAGGATTCCAGCGAAACCCATCAGGGTCATGAACTCGACGGTGTTACCCGGGACGCCCCCGAATCCACCAAACCAGCCGAACAGCTTCTGCCCACCGTGGCAGGCGAACAACACTCCGGTGACGATGCGGAGCAGCGCATGCGTGAGCTGCTTCGATTGATTGAGCATGTCAGTGCCTCCTTCGATTCGGAACTCCTCACGAGTTCCAAGGAGGCGGAGGATACGCCTGCGTTGCATGCGTCAGGTCCTACCTTTGCAAGGCGTACGAAACCTTGGCAAAGGCCTGCCGTGCGCTGGGTTCGAGGCGATCCGTGAAGGCCGCGAAGGCGCGTTCGTCTCCATAGCCCAAATAGAACACGGTCTGCCAGTTGAGCTTGTACGCGAAGAGGCCCGAGAGGCTGAAGTCCGCTTCCTTGGAGTCGACCGTGAAGGTGTACAGCGAGGGGTCACGCGTGGTCTGGACGTATTGACCGATGAGTCGCACGAACGAGCGTGAGTTGAATTGATAAGACGCGCGCAGGCGTTCGACCTGCGCGAGGAACAGCCGGCCCGAGCCGAGTGATGCGTCGTCGACGTTCAGCCAGCGGGCACTCGCGCTTGCGCTCATCGCAAGGTGATCGGTGGGGCGAACCGTCATGCTGCCGATCAGCGTCGTACCGTTGGCTTCCCTCCCGTTTGCGAAGTCGATTTCCTCGCCGACGAAAGCCTCGACCGAGACTGAATTCAGCACCCGCCCCGGACTGGCCTGAATCGTGACGTAGGGACGGAAGCGCGACAGCGTCTCATCGCCCACCTTGAATTCGTCGTGATTGAGCTCGACGCGAACGAAGCTGCTGAGCTTGCCGTCCATGCCCGCGCCGATCGAGAGCCGTTTCGACAGGACGCTGCCGTCGTAGTCTTCGTCGTACCAGTCGATGGTGAACATGCGAATGCGATTGAAGAACGCCTTCGCGGGTCGCACCGTATAGCCGGCCTCGAAGTACCCCTCGCGATACCCGACCTGGGGCATGAACCCTTCGTCGGCACGGAAGTCAGGACCGAGGTCCTGGCCCTGGAGGAACCAGTCGACCTTCGGAGTGTTGTGCGACCATCTCAGCAGCAGCGCACGGTCGGAGAGTGATCGTCCATCCCACTGACTCGCCAGATCGGTGCGATTCGGCGTCTCGCTGCTGCTCCAGAGTGCCTGGCCCGCAATGGCGTCGGTGGGACGTGGTCGCCAGTTGAAATCGGGGCCAAACACCGCATTGTGCCCGCCGCCCTCGATGACACGTCCGGTCGCGAGCGCGCTCACGAACGATGCGCCGAGATCATGTCGCAGTCGGATCACGCCCACGTCGGACTCGAAGTCCTGCTCCGCCGCGTCCGAGCCCTCGGGCCCGGGAAGGATCACGAGTCCATCGCCCCGGTCGCGGGTCGCCAGCGCCGTGAAGGCCGTCCTGCCGAGCTGTCCGGTCGCCCGCAGGCCTGCGCTCGGTGACGTGACGCTACGCGTGTAGACAGCCTGGAAGGGTGTCGAAAAGAGGTCGATGCCCTCGAGGAAGAACGACCGCTTCTCGGGATAGAACAAGGCGAAGCGCTCGTTCGCCCCGATCTGCGCGGCATCCGCCTCGACCTGCGAAAAGTCGGGGTTGATCGTTGCATCGATCGCGAGGTTGGCGAGCGGGCTCCACTTCACATCGATCCCGAACTCCGAGTCGACGTCACCCTCGGCGAGTGGAGAGCCGAGATCCGCGGTCGGCGCATCGAGGCGCTGCGCCGAAGCGTACGGCGCGACCACCAGATGCGAACCGTGTGGAAGATTTGCAAGCCCGGTGAGTTTGCTCTCGTTGCAGATGAAGCAGCTGACGTCTCGCGGCAGACGGGCCGAGAAGAATTGATAGTGGCGATCTCTCGGATAGTTCCGGTACAGCAGAATGCCCCATGTGGGCTCGGCAGAACGGTCGTAGCGCAGCGATGAAAACGGAATCCGCAGCTCGAGATTCCAGCCGGTGGCGGTGATCTTTCCGGCCGACTCCCAGTAGTAGTCGGGCGAGCTGTCCTCGCCGGAGGCGTCGTTCGTAACCGCGTCGTACAGCAACCCGTTGGCATTCGCCAGGAACAGGATCGCGGTCTTGCCGTCGTTGCGACTGTCGAGAAGCACGCCGCCGTAGTCAGTCGAGCCCGAGAGCTGGTCGTGGTCGGCAAGCGGTGCGCGAATCAGTTCGGGGTGCGGATCCTCGAATCGAAAGCCGGCGTAGAAATACTTGTCGTCGTAGGCCAGCCAGCCTTCGTTCTTGACCTGAGGTTCGACACTGTCCCCGACTCGCGTCTCGTACCAGGTGTTCACGACCTCGATTCCCTGCCAGCCGGCGTCTGATAAATCTCCGTCGATCGCGATGGGACCCGTGGCCCGACTGATCTTCAGGGGCGGCCCGGGCTGAGGCGCCGCCGCCCGGGATGGCTGCGGGACCATCAGCGCCGTGGCGATCAATGTCGCGACGAATGAGAGCGGCCTACGGGATGCAACGGAGAGCATGAATGCCTCGTGCCTCTCGCAGCGCGAGAGTGAGTGTGAGTCTCGAGTCGGTGGAGCAGCCAGGGGCGAGTCGCGCGGGGATGAAACGGCCCGCACCCCGACTGGGGCCAGCGGGCCGGGGCGAGCGCTGGGGATTTCAGTCGAGCGTGCGCTTTGCGGGTACGAGCGAGCGATCAGCTCGTTGCGTCGTCCGACGATTCGGGCGCGCGTGCGGCGCGCCGCAGCGACTCGTAGGCTTCGCGCTCGGATGCCGAGAGTCGCTCCGACACGGCCAGTCGAACCACCACGTAGAGATCACCGCGAGTTCCGCCGCTGCGAGGCAGTCCGCGCTCCCTCAGTCGCAGTCGGCGTCCGCTCGAGGTCCCCTCCGGAATCTTGAGGGCGACCGCGCCATCCGGAGTCTGCAACCGCACCTCGTCACCGAGGGCCCCCTGCCAGGGCGCCAGCGTCAGGTCGAGCTCCACGTCGTCTCCGTTCACTCGGAAGCGATCGTGCGGTCGAATCCGCACCCGAAGGAACAGGTCACCTGGCGGGCCGCCTCCGCTTCCCGGTGATCCCTGGCCCGCCAGGCGAATCGACGTTCCGTCGCGCACGCCGGCCGGAATCTCGACATCGAGGCTGTGGCCACCTTCGATCGAGAGTCGTCGCTTACCGCCGCTGAACAGATCCTCGACTCCCAGTACGAGTTCCGCCTCGACGTCGGCCCCCTTTCGCGGCCCGCGCGCAGCGCGTCCGGGGCGTCCGGAGCGAACGCGGCCGTTGGATGCGCCGAAGACGGCCGCGAAAAAGTCACTGAAATCGCCGACATCGGCCCAATCGGAGGAATCCCCTGTCCGCCACGCGGCTCCATCGGGTGGCGCGTACTCCTGACCGTTCTTCCAATTCGAACCCAGCGCGTCGTAGCGCGATCGCTTCGCCGGGTCCTTCAACACTTCGTGGGCTTCATTGATCAATTTGAACGCTTCGGCTGCTTGCGCCCGCTCCTCAGGCGGCTTGAGGTCCGGATGCTGTTCACGCGCGATGCGCCGAAACGCGCGCTTGATCTCCTCGGGCGTTGCGGTACGCGCGACGCCGAGCACCTCGTAGTAGTCGCGAAACTTCACCGCCATGAAACCTCGCTCGGGTCCGACCTCGAATTCATGATCGCCTCCAGCGCCCGTTCGAGCGCCAAGGCCATCCTCGCGCCCGGCGAAATGAACGTCAACGTCGAGCCCGGCAATTCGCGGGCCCTGCGGACTCGTGCTAGCCTGCGCGTTGTCGCTCTCCCCTTCTGGGGCCCCTGCCGCACACGGAGCGATCGGAGGACCGCATGGACGCTGACCAGACTGGTCCCACGCGGTCGCGTTCGCCCGCCGCAGCCCTCGCCGTGTCGACTCTCGCCGCCGCCGCGCTGATAGAGGGCGGCAATCGCGACCACCCTTCGTTGCACACGATCCTCGACACCGGGATCGGCCTCTCCCTCGTCCCATTCATCGTGACGCGCCACGGCGGCCGGGTGTGGGCGGAATCCAAGTTGGAACGGGGCACCACCTTCCACTTCTCGCTTCCGAGCTGACGTCCGGGCAGGAGGATTGCATGAAAGAACGCGGCAAGACCTTCAGCAGCGACGCGATCATCGTGCGATTCGACGCACGGCGATGCATCCACGCTGCCGAGTGCGTCTACCACCTGCCGCAGGTCTTCGATCCGGGACGCAAGCCGTGGATCGAACCTGACCATGCCGACGCCGACTCGATCGCGGAAGTGGTCGCTCGCTGCCCGACGGGCGCGCTGCACTTCGAACGACGCGACGGCGGAGCGGCGGAAGTACCGGACCGTGTCAACAACGTGCGGGTATCCCGCAATGGCCCGCTGCACGTGCGCGGCGCCATCGAACTGATCGACGCCGACGGCGGGACACTTCTGCGCGACACTCGCGTGGCACTGTGTCGGTGCGGAGCGTCACGCAACGCACCCTTCTGCGACAACAACCACCGCGAGATTCGATTCATCGACGGCGGCGAGGTCTTCGAGGGCGGGGTCAAGGCAGGCGAAGCTGCGAATGATGCCGGGCTGCGCATCTCCGTGTCGGAGGCGGGTCCCTACGTCCTGACGGGGCCGCTGGTGGTGGAGAGCGCCGATGGCCGCGTACGGCTCGAGGGCGAGATCACGTCACTTTGTCGGTGCGGTCACTCGCGCAACAAACCCTTTTGCGACGGAAGTCACGGGCAGGTGTCCGCCGACCGGACGGCAAGATCCATCGTGTAGCCATGCTTTCGATAGGCGAACCACTGCGCCCGACCGGACTCGCCGAGAAAGTACACCTCCGTACGTGATGCCGAGCAGAGCGCGCGCGATCGCGGCTTCGGTCTCGATCACGTGAGGCGTGCCCCCGCCATCCCCGGTGTGCCCGATCATCCGGTGTCCACCTTAGCGACCCAGTCGAATGCCGAGCCCGTAGGGGAACTCCGCCGTCGCGCCCTCGGCTCGTAGCGTCACGGGCGTCATCAGGGCGGCGAGCGACGCCGCGTTGAGCACCCGACCACCGCGCAGCACCATCCACCATTGCGCGAGATCTCCGAGCGTGCCGCAGGTCGATCCCGCACCGCTGAACCAGGCATACGGGATTGCAGGAACGGGCACCGGTCGGCCGTCATGGTTCATGTAGGCCTGCGCGCGAGGCTCGAGCTCGAATCCGAAGTGATCGAGTCCAAGAGGCTCCGCGAGTTCGCGCCGGATCAGATCGCCGTAGCTGGACCCGGTGACCTGTTCGGCGACCAGCGCGGCGGCGATGAAGCCGTCGCTCGTGTAGCTCCAGGTTCTTCCCGGGGGAGCGATGCGGTGATTCGTCGCGATCCAGGCCAACAAGTCCTGGCGCGTCGGTGCGACGAGGAAGCGTGGATCCGTCTCGCGCTCGTCGATCTCGTGGTCGGGCGTCCCGCTGGTGTGATTCAGAAGTCGTCGAAGCGCGTCGCGGCGGTCGCCGGAACTCTCGGTGCCAATCGTGCCGCGCCGTACCCTGCCTCATGCACGACGACCCCGTCGCGAATCACGATCACGCCGAACCCCACCAGCGGAGTCGTGGAGAGGTATCGGTTCGCGATGCGGTCCACCGACTGGAGGACCTTCGCGTTCGTTGCGGCGCTCGCGGCGGACGCCGCGACGCAGCTCAGCACCAGCGCGGTGGCAACCGGGATCATGGGATCAGTGCGATCCCGCTGCGGATGCGCCGCTGTCCGGCGGAGGCAGGTGCTGGACGTCCCAGGCCGGCGGCGGTGGGAAGATCAAGCGTGGTCCGGTTGCATCCGCCGCGTCCAGGAGGCGCTCGGGCGAGACGTGGTGCACCGCGGGAATGCTCTTGAGGTAGGCGGCCAACGCGTAGGCATCGTCGTCGGACAGGAATGCGAATTGCGGCCACGGCATGGGCGGCAGGATCGGAGATTTATCGGGACGCTGCCCGGTTCGAATGGCGCGCACGATGTCCTCTTCAGTCCAGCTTCCGATTCCGGTCTCGACATCCGGTGTGAGATTGCGCGAGTACGTGACCCCCACGGCCCTTGCCACCCCAGTTCGCTGCCCGACAGGAGTCGCGTCGAATCCGCGGCGCCGTACAATGCGCCAGGCGTGTGGCAGTCGACGCAACCCGAAGTGCGCGACAGCTTCTCGCCCCACGCGAGCTTCTCGGCGGGTGACATCGCATGCGGTTCCTTCGGAAGTCCGGAACATGAGATCGCCGCCAGCGCGGCGACCACGACGGCGGTCGCTCCCACCCGGGTCGTCCATCGGATCCTGCCCATTTGTCCCTCCTTCGGCCGGTCGTGAATCCATCGAGGGTCCTCCTCCTGTCGGCGGCGCGAAAGCTAATCGCCGCGACGATCACCGTAAAGGGAAAAGTAGACCTTGCGCCGCGGTTGGGACATGCTGCGCTCCTGGAGCGCATCCACGAGAACCACGGAGGTCGCATGCGAAGTACGATCGTCACCGCGTTCGCCGTCAGCCTGCTGCTGCACGCCGCGCCCGGGCTCGCAGAACTCGATCGCACGGTGCTCAAGCTCGGCGAGTCGCGACTCAAGTCTGCCTTCGAAGGCAGCCAGGTGACGTTGAAACTCGATATGCCCGCGACCTCGGGCGGAGTCGATGTGAGTGTCGGCGAACCGCAACCGCTCGATCTGGGCGACTACTCTCATCGCCTCAAGCAATTCGGCGTCGCGCTTCGCAGCGGAAGCTCGGTGATGGTGACGAAGGTCAAGGTCAATCCGAAGTTCATCGAGTTCCAGCTCGCCGGCGGCGGTTACGGCACACTGTTCGACGAGAACTCTCCGAACGTGGACGTCGAGAGCGCCGAGAAGACGAAGCGAGAGCGCGATCTCGAGGGGTGGATTCGCGGAGAGCCCAATGCCGAGCGGAAGCGCGAGATGCAGCGAGAACTCGACGACCTCCGCAAAGGGCGACATCGCGAGGACGCCGCGAATCGCGCTCGCGTCGCCGGCGCGGCCGAGATGCAGCGTGCCCTGATCGCCGAGAAGCGGCTGAGCGGGGGCTCACGATTCAACCTGCGCTACCCGAACGGCGTGCCCGAGGCGGCGCTCACTCCGGACGCCCTGCGGACGGCGCTCGCTCGTTGGGTGAGATTTGGCGACTCGGAAATGACGGAGTCCGATTCCGCGGAGCCGGCTGCGGGCTCGGATGGCGTGGGGTCGCTGCGAAAGGGTATGACGATCGCGCAGGTCGAGCGGATGCTCGGCCGCCCGGAGCGACTCGAATCCTCCGAAGTCGATGGCCTCAAACGCACGACCTGCGTGTACTCGAATCGCGAAGGGACGTTTGAAGTCGTGTTCGTCGAAGGAGTGCTGGTTCGATACACCGTTCGCTGAGGCGGTCCTGCGCCTCGAGCCTCGCGGGGGAACGTCTCCCAACCGAAAGGAAGTCTTCATGACTCAGTCGAATGAGAAGAAGCCGGATTTTTCCGGTGTCGTCAGCGGCGTCGAATCCACCGCCCGCATGATTCCGAATCCGGAACAGGTCCATGTGGTGGAGGCCGGCGAGAGCCTGTCGAAGATTGCGAAGCACTACTACCAGGACGCCAATCAGTGGAAGAAGATTTACGAGGCGAACCGCGACGTGATCAAGAATCCCGACCTGATTCATCCGGGGCAGAAGCTCAAGATCCCCGCGGCCTGACGCGCGTTTCGGCACGAAGCCTCCGCCCCCCGAAGACTCTTCAGAACACGGGCGGAGGCTCGACGCCCATGAGTCGCAGGTAGGATACGAGCTGAGCACGGTGATGGATCTCGTGCTCCTGCACGCGCTGAAGAATGTAGTGAAGCGAGTAGCGTCGCTCCGCCTCGCCTGCCGGGCGATGGGTGATGGTGCGGGCAAGCTCGCCAACCGGCTGCTCGAGCCAGCGCTGTGTCGGGACGTGCCAGCGCGCGAGAATCGCGAGGAGCGCCGCAGTGTCCGGTGCTTCGATCGTGGCCACGCCTCCCTCGGAGGCTTGCGGCGCCGGGACGACGAAGTCCTCATAGCTCTCGCCGTCCACGATATGCGAGACCCACCAGCGTTCGGTTTCGGCGAGGTGCAGCACCAGCTGGCGCGCCGTCATCATCACGGGGAGCGGCTTGAAGTCGAATTGCCCGACGGGGAGCGCCGTGACCACGTCGAGCAGGAAGGGCCTGAACTGCACGTCCCAGTAGGGGAAGTGCGAGCGGATCGTGCCCGGAAAGTCCGCGGCCGAGAGTGGTCGCGCGGCTTCTCGAATCGTCGCGGCACGGGTGCTGGACATGCGTACCTCCCCTTCGATCGAGTGCGAATCGTGCCGTAACCCTACACCGGCGGAGATTCGAATCTCATCCCGGAGCGTGTAAGGTGCGCGACCCATGATCGCCTTTCAAAACGTCAGCAAGCAGTACGGTCGCCAGATCTTGTTCGTCGAGACCTCGTTCCAGCTCAATCCGGGCGAGAAGGCGGGCCTCGTCGGGCCCAACGGCGCCGGCAAGACGACGGTGTTCCGCATGATCGTCGGTGAGGAGATCCCCGACGAGGGCGAGGTCTCGACCCCGAAGCGCACCAGCGTCGGCTACTACCGCCAGGACATCGGCGAGATGTCCGGCCGCTGGGTGCTGGACGAGACCATCGCGAGCAGCGGATCGCTGGGCGATCTGCATCACGAGTTGAAGGCGCTCGAGGCGGCGATGGCGGATCCCGAACGAGCGGGCGACATGGACCGCATCCTCGAACGCTATGGCCACGCGCAGGAAGAGTACGAACGCGGCGGTGGCTACGACCTGGAGTCGCGCGCGCGCGAAGTGCTGCACGGCCTCGGATTCGACGATCCGCAGGTGGACGGTGACGTGGGTGCGCTCTCGGGAGGCTGGAAGATGCGTGTGGGCCTCGCGCGAATCCTGCTCGGACGGCCCGACGTGTTGCTGATGGACGAGCCCACCAACCATCTCGACATCGAGTCGATCCTATGGCTCGAGGCCTTCATCCGCGACTACCCCGGCGCCGTGCTGATGACCTGCCACGACAAGGACTTCATGAATCGCATCGTCAGCCGGGTGATCGAGATCGACGGCGGCGAGTTCACGAGCTACACCGGCGACTACGATTTCTACGTGCGCCAGCGAACCATCGCGACCGCGAATCGCGAGGCGGCACACGCGCGCCAGCAGGCGATGCTCGCCAAAGAGCGGCGCTTCATCGAACGATTCGCCGCTCATGCCGCCAAGGCGGCGCAGGTGCAGAGTCGCGTCAAGAAGCTCGAGAAGATCGAAATGGTCGAACTCCCCCGCCAGCGCAAGATCGTGGAGTTTCGCTTCAAGTCACCGCCGCCGCGCTCCGGTGAGGAAGTGCTCGAGATCAAGGGAGTGCGCAAGGCGTACGGGGAGCGCGTGATCTACGACGGATTCGATTTCAGTATCCGGCGAACCGAGCGCTGGTGCGTGATGGGACGCAACGGCGCGGGCAAGACCACGCTGCTCAAACTGGTCGCCGGTACGATCGCTCCCGACGCGGGATCCGTAAAGCTCGGGGCCTCTCTGAAGGTCGGTTATTTCGCCCAGCAATCGCTCGAACTGCTGGATCCCGAACTCTCGGTGTTCGAGCAGATCCAGAGGGACTTCCCGCTCGAGAATCAGGGCACCATGCGCAATCTGCTCGGCGCGTTTCAGTTTTCGGGCGGCGACGTCGACAAGCCGATCCGCGTGCTGTCGGGTGGCGAAAAGTCTCGACTGGTGCTGGCGCGCATGCTGTTCGACCCGCCGAACTTCCTCGTCCTCGACGAGCCGACCAATCATCTGGATCTCGAAACCAAGGAGATGCTGGTGGCCTCGCTCGAGAACTTCGAAGGCACCATGTTGTTCGTGAGCCATGACCGCACTTTCCTGCGCGGCCTGAGCAATCGAGTGCTGGAGCTGCGACCCGGCGACGGGGCGGGCGAAGCCGCGCAACCCCCATTCGCGTACGGCGGCTCGTACAACGAGTTCGTCGAACGGACGGGCAGCGAGGCGGCCGGCGTCCACCGCTGAGTGGGCCATGGCGCCCACTCCCCCCCACGGTGTCCACCGGCCACGCCTCGCGGGGAGCGGCCCCCGCCTATCGAATGATCATCAGCTTCTGAGTGGCCTGCTGGATTCCGTACTCGAGTCGAGCGAAGTAGACGCCGGCATTCAGGGTCGCCGCCCGGAGCGTCACTTCGTGAGGCCCCGCGGTGAGCCACTCGTCGTGCTTGAGCGTCGCGACCCGACGGCCCGCCGGATCGAAGAGCGCCAGCGTCACGCGTCCGGCCGCCGGAAGGGCGAATCGAAGCGCACTCGTCGCGTGCGCCGGATTGGGTGCGCAGGTGAGCGCGAACGTCGATCGAGGCGTCAGGATCGGTGCGTCGACCGTCGTGGGCGCTGCGATCCAGGCCACACCACCCTGAGGACGGGATCCGATCGTGCCGAAAGCACCGCCTACGTAGAGTCGCTGATTCGTGAACGAGAGGTCGTAGATCACGTTGTTGGCACCCGCGTCCCACCCGAACGTCGCGAGACCCGAGGGCTCGAGCTTCGCGAGGCGATTGCGCGTCTGGCCGCCGATGAAGGTGAAGGCCCCCCCGGCGTAGACGTCGGAGCCATTGACGGCCAGGTCATAGACCGCGCCGTTCGCATTCGGGTCCCAGCTGGTCGGGAGTCCGGTCGACGCGTCGATCGCTGCGATGCGATTGCGTGTCTGGCCGGCGACGGTCGTGAAGAGTCCCGACGCGTAGACCAGGGCGCCGCTGGATTCGAGCCCATACACGGTGCTGTTGGCATTCGGATCCCACGCGCTCGCAAGCCCGGTGCCAAGGTCGAGCGCCGCGAGTCGCGTGCGGGTCTGTCCTCCGATGATTCCGAAGGCGCCACCGACGTACAGCGTCGTGCCGCTGCGTGACATGCAAGCCACTTCGCCGTTCGCGTTCGGATTCCACGTGGTGGCGGACCCGGTGTAGACGTCGAGCGCCGCGATGCGATTGCGCGGCTGGCCACCGATGCTCGTGAACACCCCGCTCGCATAGAGGGTCGGGCCGTTGAGCAGCAATGCAGTGATCGAGTTGTTCGCGTTCGGATTCCACGCTGTCGCGAGTCCGGTCACCGGATCCAGTGCTGCGATGCGATTGCGCACCTGGCCGCCGATGCTCGTGAAGAGTCCGCCGGCGTAAACCGTGCTCCCGCTCACGACGATGTCGCTGACCTGGTTGTTGGAGTTCGGATTCCACTCGGTCGGTGTGCCGGTCTGAGCATCGAACGCTGCGATGCGATTGCGCGTCAGTCCGCCGATGTAGGTGAAGCCGCCGCCGGCGTAGAGCGTGGAGCCGTTCAACGCCAGCGTGTACACGAAGTCGTTCGCATTCGGGTGCCACAGAGTCGACGCCCCGGTCGACAGATCGATCTCGGCCAGACGATTGCGAACCTGCGCTCCAATGTTCGTGAACTCCCCGCCCACCCGCAGGGTCGAACCGGTCTTGAGCATCACGTAGACCGTGCTGTTCGAGTTCGGATTCCAGGTGTTCGCGAGGCCGGTGGTCGAGTCGAGCGCTGCGATGCGGCTACGGACCTGGCCGCCGATGTTGCTGAACGCGCCGCCGGCGTACACCGTGCTTCCGTCGACGACCAGCGAATACACGACGTTGTTGGCGACCGGATTCCAGCCGGTCGCGGCGCCCGTCGTGCGATCGAGGGCCGCAATACGAGTACGGACCTGCCCCCCGATGTTCGAGAAGGCACCCCCGACGTAGACCAGCGGTCCGTGAATCGCCAGAGAACGGACGATTCCGACCGAGTTCGGGTTCCAGACCGAAGCAGAGCCGCTCGACACGTCGAGTTCGGCGATTCCGTTGCGGGTCAGTCCGCTGATCAGCGTGAAGGATCCTGCGGCGTACACCGAGCTGCCACTCACGGCGAGGGCATAGACGAAGTTGTTCGCGTTCGGATTCCACGCGGTCGCGAGCCCCGTCGCGGCGTCGATCGCGGCGATGCGATTGCGAGTCTGGCCACCGACGAACGTGAAAGTTCCTCCTGCGAGGACCGTGGACCCGTTCACCGCCAGTGCGTAAACCTCATTGTTCGCGGCGGGATTCCAGGCCGCGACGGTGCCATTGGCGAGCACGTGCGCGAGGTGCGTCCTCGGAACGCTGCCGACCGAGCTGAAGTTTCCACCGATGAACCAGCCGCCGGCACCGTCGGGAACCGAGGTGTAGACGGTTCCGACCACCCGCGGAAACGGCGAGTTCGGAATTCCACGCGTGAGATCGAGCGCGGCCCCGCCTCCCGTCAGCGGGTAGATGAAAGTGAACTGGCCTCCGATGTAAATGGTTTCGCCGGTCTGAACCACGGCGGTCAACAGGTCGTTCGCGACCCAGAGCGTCGAGTCGATCACCTGGGCATGAGCGGATCGGGGTGCGAGCACCATGGCCCCGAGCAGCACGCCACAGGCCGCCAGCCCAACGCGTCGGATGAAGTTTGGGAGATAACGATCAGGTGGGCAATCGGATGCGGCGAGCGGGGTGAGTGCCATGGGAGTCTCCGAAGGTTCGGGTCAGAGCGGGGGTTACACGCTCCATTGCGCGAATCCTGCCGAAGAACCGTCACTCGCGTCGGCGTCCGAACGACACCGTGAGATCGAGTCTTCCCTTCAGCGGTGCGACCGGGGCTCCTGGCGGGAAGCGAATCGCTCCAACAGCCGGCGCTCGACCGCCGGCAGGCTGTGAATCTGTTCCCAGGTCGCGAGCTTCGGACGGTAGACGTATTCGGGGGTGGCGCGGGCGGCGATGCGCGCGCGAACGGATGCCCACTCGCGATCGGCCGCGGCAGGGTTTCCGCTCCGCTGTTCGATCCCACCGAGGACGATGAGGGCCAGATCGCACCAGGGTCCCCAGGTGAGCGCCTGCTTCGCGTGCCGTCTTGCGGCCTCGAGCTCGCCGCTCTCGAGCGCCGCCCAGCCGCGCAACGCTTCGGCCGTCGGCTGCTCGACGTCCAGCAGCCTCGCCTCATCGAGCTGCCGCACCGCGGACGCGGTCCGGCCCGCCCACAGCAAGTCGCGAGCGTAGTCGCAGCGCAGCTCCGCGACGCCGGTGCGAACTCGGACCGCCTCTTCGTACGTCTTGAACGCCTCCTCGGCGCGACCGGCCAGCGCGAGCGCGCTGGCACGCCCATGCAGCCCCGCGGGACTGTCGGACTGATAGACGAGCACGGAGTCATAGGCAGCGAGCGAGCGCTCGGCGTCGCCCTCGATCCAGGCGTATCCGCCCAGCGCGGCGTCGATCTCGTGCCGATCCTCGAAGCGAACGGAATCACGCGACGCGAGCAACTCCGACCGAGCCGTTGCGAGCCCGCGCCCCGCCTGCCAGCG
>JABFRW010000075.1 GCA_013140805.1 Candidatus Eisenbacteria bacterium | reverse complement strand
ATCGCTTCCTCCTTCGTTGACGTCTTCCAGGACATCGACGAGGAGAGCCGACGCGGCCCGCCGTTGCAACTCCCGGCGGCCGCTCATGCAGGAAATATGAATTTACAGAAGCGACGTTACGCTAACATGGATTGAATAGACGCTCATATAGATTGCCCGACCGATCGATATCCCAGAGGTTGTGCAGGCGCCATGGGATGTTCGCACGGAGCCCAACGCCCGGTTCATAGACCTGCAACATACTGGAGTGTACGAGTTGGTTGGTTGAATCTCTTGCATATCGATGCACAAGCATGTCGCCGTTGAAGTCGATGAAATAGTTATCTAGATACACCGGTTCAGGCGAGGTTCCCGTTGTGACCATGTGAATTGAATCGCTGAAGGAGTAGGACGTTGCCCCGCGCAGGCTCGCAATCAGAGTTGGGGCGCCACCTGTGGCTAGTGGTCGCTCGCCCCAGAGTCGACCGTCGTTCAGAACCCGATGCCGAACGGAGCCGTCTGGGACCACGAGCGTTGAAAGCAAACTGCCAGTCGCAGAGAATCTCCGAATCTCTGTCTGGCCGACGTCCGGTTTCACCGAGACAAAGAGCGTGTCGTTGAGGCTGGAAAGAGTCGGGACACCACCTATTGGATACGTGACCCCACTGAGATCAAAGGTCACAGCGGTTCCGACTCGATGAATCCTCCACTTATCAACGACAATCGTGCGGAACCAAATATCACCATTGGGAGCGAAGGCGCACTGGGTGATGTCAACGCCGGGAAGGGAATCGACCAAGGGCGGTGCCGGAAGGGGGATGGCGTCACACGGCGAAGCCGTGACGAGCATGATCACCAGCTGAAGTGCGCTGCGTTTGCTCAAGATTGCGCGACTGTGACCTGAGCGGCTCATCGGCCAGCTCCTCACTTGCCAAGTTCCGAACAGCGGAACACTCGCTGCGACGCAAATACAAAGTCATGGTCCTTCGTTGCTCGCGCGGACTTGGCAGCAAGTTCAGGGGCCGCGAGAAGTCGCTCGAGGTCAGTGAGCGATTCGGCCATGATCATCTGCGCGATCCGCTGGGGAGTGCCCCAGCATTCGGACGAGCTCGTGTCCGTTCTGTGTGCCAGTTGCGCGAAGGCGCGTTCGAAGACCGTCAGGTCAACTTCGTAGTCGTGATCGCCACGAGAGAAGACGTCGTCGCCTTTGGCGACGAGTCCGGGAACGTCCTCGGCCTTCACTTCCTGCGCAGCATCGAGGTACTGACGATACCCGCGGTACCACTGTCGGGGCCCCGGTTTGTCGACAGTCCGGACTTCAGCGAGCGGCCCTGATGCTCCGCCCGTCGGAGACCAGCGCCACCGAATCACGACACTAATGGTGTCGATGCTGAGCGCCGCGGTGTCGCACGAGTAGGGGAACCACGCTTGCCCGCGCTGATCTAGGCCCCGTGAGAGACGAGCAAGGCCGGGGAGCATGTCTCTCGTTGCGCGCTCTGTCACGTACATGACTTGGCCCACGGCGCCGCACAGCAGGCTGTCCCGCTGCTGGAGGCTGCTCCAGGGCGAGGCCGAACTTCCCATTGCCCCGCCGGACATGACACGCGGCGGATACAGCTTGCGCTCGAATACGAGCACGTTGCTCGCGGCCCGCTCCGAGGCGCGGAGCGGGGAGCTGCTTGCGCATGAGCAAACTGCCACCATGAATGCGGCGAGCCCTGTCAGCATGATGCGCGCGACGGCTCCGGAGAGCGGGTTCGTGTGTCGCCCGCGGGTTCCCAGTCTTCTACCGTTCTCCACGTCCTCACCTCCTGCGCCTCGTGGGAACCGTTGACCAAATTGGTGATGCATGCGCTTGCGTGTTCTCCGGCTGCGCAATGCGCGCATGAAACGTGGCATCTGCAAGCAGATCCCGCAACGCCCAATTCATGTCGGCAGCGGTTCGGCGCCGGCCCAGAGCCGTCGAGTAGTCGCAATGGGCACGTCAGCGCGCCACCCCCATCACCCCTCCAGCGCCACCGAGTCGAGTCGCCACACCATGTCACCGCTCTGAAGCTGCAGCTGATACACGTCACCGCTGGAGGCGGTGACGGAGAAGAAGAAGTGGGGATGTCGTCCCGAGCGTTCGGTCCAGCGCGCGTTGACGGACACCACGCGGTGTTCGCGCCCTCCGCGTCGAAACGCGATCGGGGTCACGACACCGCCGTGAAAGTCCGCACGCACGGGGACCGCCTCGTCGATGAGTTCGAGTCGCATGGCTGCTCCAAACCTGGCTCGGGCACCCTACTGCACGCATGTGCAGCTTTCAAGCCTCTTCTTCTGTATAGCCGAGACTCACTCCATGGCTCCGGAGGGCCGATATGGGGTAAAGAGATCTCGCCACCAGGTCGTGAGGGAACCCACGTGAAGCGCATCGCCATCATTGCCATCGCCATCGCCGCCGCGTTGATCGCGGCCGCGTCGCAGCACCCCGCCCGCGCCGCCGATGTCGCGGCCACGCTCAAGACCACCGAGCTCGGCAAGGGGCCGACGATCGTGCTGGTCCACAGCCTCGGCGGGGGGCGCATGCAGTGGATCCCCACCACCAAGCGCCTCATGTCGAATCACCGCGTGGTCATGGTGGATTTGCCGGGCCACGGCGGCAGCACCATGCCGGACCCGTTCTCGTTCGAGGCGTCGGCCGCGGCCCTCGCGCAGTTGCTCTCCCAGTACAAAGCCGAGAGCACGATCGTGGTGGGGCAGGGGATCGGCGGACTGATCTCGCTCGTGGCGGCGGGCACGCACCCGGAGCGCCTGAAGGGGCTGATGCTGATCGACGCCGCGGCGCGGCTCGAGATGCAGATCCCCGAGCAGCAGCAGAAGTATTTCCTCGAGTACCTCGAGAGCAACTACGACGCGGTGATGAAGCCCATGTTCCTCGCGCAGGCGCGTGACTCGGCCGAGGGCGTGGTGCTGTGGGCGACTGCCTCGCAGGTGCCGGCGATCACGATGAAGTCGTACTTCCGCACGTTGCTCAACTTCGACGGCTCCAAGTACGCGAGGGGCTTCAAGCCCGCGCTGATGTTCGTCGGCACCGAGAAGGTGTGGCCGACCGAGAAGAAGTGGGAGGAACTGGCCAAGTCGATGGGCTACGAAGAGGCCGCCGCGATCCCGAACCGTCGCCTCACCGGTGCGGCCGCCTCGGTGTGGGCGCAGCAGCCCGACTCGCTCGCCGCGCTCATCTCGGCGTTCGCCGACCAGGCCTACGCGCGCAAGTGATTCGCGCTCCGCGCTTCCTGACGCTGCTGATGCTGATCGGCGCGGTGACGGGGCTCGCGCTGCTGCGCGAGAGCACGCCGACGCCGAATGCGCACGGCACGTTTGGCCGCGGTCCGCGCGTGGTGCTGGTGCACGGGCTCGGAAGCAGCGATGCGGACTGGCTGCCGACCGCGCGCGCGCTGGCGCGTCGCCACCAGGTGACGCTGGTCGATCTGCCGGGCCACGGCCTGAGCGACATGCCGCACAACTTTTCGCTCGAAGAAGCACGCGTGGCGCTCGACGTGGCGCTGGCCGAGATCGGGAACGAGCCGGTCACCCTGGTCGGGCACTCGGTCGGCGGCCTCGTGTGCGCGGCCGAGGCGCTCGCTTCGCCGGGGCGCGTGCGTGCGCTGGTGCTGATCGAGACCGCGCTCAAGCCGCCGATGAACGAAGCGGCACGCGCCGGCCTGCTGGCCGCACTCGACTCCGACTACGACGGCGTGATCCACGCCGCCTACCTCGACTTCGGGCGTGACGCCGAGCAGGGCGAGCGGCTCTATCGCGAGGTGAGGGCGCTCGACTCGACCACGGTCAAGCGCTGGATCCGACTCGCCATGACGAGCGACATCTCGGCACAGATGACGCGCCTGCAGCCGCCGATGCTCGCGATCTTCGCGCCACGCACCTGGGGACCCGACGAGCGCTGGGAAGACGTCGCTGCGATCATCGGCTTCGACCAAGTGCCGCAGCTCGAGGTCGAGCGGATCCGCGACGCCGGCCACTTCGTGATGCTCGATCAGCCGCAGGAACTGGCGGCTCGCATCGCGCGCTTCGCCGCGCATCCGGAAGGTGAGCCGATCGCGGGTCGGTAGCGCCGCGATGCAGGTGGCGCAGCAGCTCAGGCGGCGCGGGCGACCGGCGCGTTCGAGTCGCCGCCGCCGATGCTCTCGATGTCGTCGGGCTCGACGTCGCGCACCGCGGGCAGCGACTGCATGGCGGTCGCGATGCGAAGCCGCAGCTCGTCGGGCGTCACCGGGCGCAGCAGGTAGAGATCCACGCCACCGTCGACGGCGGCCTGCACGTCCTCGGAGCGCGAGCGCGTGGTGACGATCACGAAGCGGCGTCCCATCGCATCGTCGTCGCGCGAGCGCATGTGGCTCACCAGCGCGGGAGCGTCGAAGCCCGAACTCGGCCAGCCGGTCAACACCAGCCGCGTGGTCTCGTCGCACAGCTCGGTCGCCTGGGGCGCGCCCTCGGCCTCGCGAACCTCGCTGCATCCGCAGTCGGTGGCGGCGCGAGCCAGCATGCGCCTCACCGTCGCGGACGGGTCCACGACCAGGCAATTCATCGGATCACGAACTCGCGGACGAGGACCCGTTCAGGTCTTCGAGCAACCGGCTCAGCACCTCCGAGCGCACCGGCTCACTGTCGTAGAAGCCGTCGGCGAGCCGGCCGAGAATCGTGCTGATGCGACCCGGAATGGCGTCGCCGGGCGGCACGAGTTCGTGCTCGAGCATCGACATCTCGCGGGCTTCGCTCGAGAGCTCGACGCGATCGCGCTCGTCGAATCCGTGTTCGGCGCCACGCGCGACCGCATCCCGTGCGACTTCGGACCGCTCGTGCAGACGGGCGTTTTCGCGGGCACCCTTGGACGCCTGCGGCGCCCGGGAATCCCTTGCGATGGATGCGAGATCCGTTCGCTGGGGAAGGGCTGGTTCGCGCGGTGGAATCTTCATGTCTTTGGCTCCGGCTTTCGGATTGCAGAGGGGGCGGGATTCGGAAACTCCCGTTCTCCTGCTTCCAAGTGTCGGCCGCCCCGGGGGTGAGTTGAGGGTCCCCGGCAGAAATCTAGGCGCCGCCCGCGGGGGTCGGGGGCTGCGAAAGCCCCGCCGCGACCTGTCGATTGATCTCGATGAGGGAGTTCAACTTGGCCGGATCCGGCTTCGCCATCAGCTCGAACGTGCGGCGGTCGACGAACACGCTGAGGCTCAGGAGCTTGGCTCGCAGCTCTGCCGGCAGCACGCTGCCGGGCTCGCTCAGCTCGGCCTGAAAGAACGTCCACAGCCGCTGGTTGTAGTTCAGCGCGGCCGAGAGTCGCGCTCGCAGATCCGTCGCGTTCCAGTTCGCGATGCAGTCCTGGAGCTGACGTGCGGCCTTGAACAGCGCGGTGGCTTCGAGCTCGCGGCTCGAGCGTGACGACTTTCCGGCGGTCTCGTAGGCATCCAGTGGATTAGCGTGCACGGGCGAGGATCCCACGCTCGTCTTCGAGCAGTTGGCGGGCGCTGCGCAGGGCCTGATAGAGCCGATGCTGCTCGACTTCGACTTCCATCACGTCGAGCCGCGGTGTCAGGCTGGGTGCGGCGGCCTTCACGTCGGCCACCAGTTCGTGGTAGGTCGCGAGGTGCGTTTCGGCGCGCGCGGGGTCGACGTAGAGCAGCTCGAGCGCCAGGTAGACGCGCTCGCACGGAGTGCGAACCGCCTGCGGGCTCAGGATGTCGGACTCGCGCAGCACCGGTACTTCGCATTCGATCCAGAATTCAGCGCGCTGGTCGCCGTTTCGAATCGCGGTTCCGCCGATGATCACGCGTTCGTTCGGCTTGAGTGTGAGTCGAAGCGCCAAGGTGTTCCTCGCAGGCAGGGTGAATGACCGAATCCATAGTCGAGATTGCTTCCTGAACTACTGAAACGGGGGGCCGAAGCCCCCCGTCACATCGGCCGGACGGACGCCGGCGGTCACGGCAGCCCCTCGTAATTCTGCCGTTCCGCCCGCACGTCCGCCGGACCACTTCACGACTCGCCTAGAACAGGCTGAGGACGCCCTGCTGCGCCTGCGATGACAGGCTCAACGACACGATGCCGAGCTGCTGGCGCGTCTGTAGCGCAAGCATATTGGCACCTTCCTCGTTCTGATCCGCGGCGGTCAGCTGAGAAGCGCCGGTTGTCAGCGTGTTGATCAGGTCGTCGGTGAACGCCTGACGGGTCGAGATCACCGTGTTGTTCGAGGCCAGCGTCGAAGCGTTGGTGCGGAGCGTCGACAGTGCGATGTCGAGATCCGCGACCGCTGCGTCGATGTCGCCATTCGCCGCCCACGCGTTCGCCGCTGCCGCGACGCCGAGACCGGCCGCGGAAGCATCGAATCCCGTGATCGTGATGTCCGACGAGCCGCTCTCATTGAAGTCGACCGTCAGCGTGCTGGCGGCCGCCAGCAGATTGGTGCCCTTGTAGCCCGCGTCCGCCGCGAGGTTCGTGATCTGGGTCATCAGACCGTCGAACTGGGTCGCGAGCGTGGCGCGATCCGCCACTGACGCGCTACGAGCGGAGGCCGCGACGCCCTTGGCCTGCTCGATCAGAGACGTGATGCCGTCGATACCGCCACTTGCGGCTTCGACGGTCTGGATCGCTTCACCCATCGCCTGCTTGCGAGCCGCGAGGTCGTTGGCGCGGCTGCGATGATTCTGTGCGGCGAAGTACGCCGACGCGTCGTCCACCGCCGTGTTGACCTTGAGGCCGGTCGCGAGGCGCTGCGTGGTGCGGGCCAGGAGCCGCGCGGAGTCCTGCAACTGAAGCAGGTTGCTGCGCATTCCGCCGGCGAGGGTGATGTCATTGATCGGCATTGAAGTCCTCTCCATTCTGGGACTTTGAGTTGGGCCGCGGGCGTTCTGCCCGCGCGTCGGCTGGTTTGGCCGACCCCACTAGAGTCGGATTGCATGCGTGCGACTTGAGGGCCGCACGATCAGCGCAGGAAGTCGAGCAGATTGAGTTCGAGCGCGCGCGCTGTGACCGCGTAAGCCTGTTCCAACGCCTGCTGTTCGGTACGCAGCCGCACCGCCGCCTCGGCCGGATCGACCGAGCGAATGGCGTCGCGACGCGTCAGCAGCGTGCTCTGTTCGGTGGCAATGCGATTTGCAGCGCGCTCGACGGTGGCGATCCGCGAACCGGCATCGCTCTCGAGCCCCAGCAATCCGCGCGCGGCCTGATCGGCGGCAGTCGCCGCGGTGTTGATCGCGGTGCCGTCTCCGCTGGTGACCTGAGTTTCGATGTCGACCAGGGCCTGAATCGCGGCGCCGAAGCCCGGCTGGCCGTTGCGCCTCACGACCACGCGCGTGCCGTCGTCGACCTCGGCCTCGCGGGTGCCGAGATTGCCCTGATAGGTGCCGTCGGCCAGGAACGGTGGCGCGGTGCTGGCGGTTCCGCCGAACAGGAAGTCATCGCCCATGCGGGTATTGCCGAGCGAGACCAGCTCCTGACGCAGGAGCTGAACCTGCTGCACGATCTGGGCTCTCAGCGGATCTCCGGGTGCGAGCCCGGTGGCGCCGCGCGCCAGTTCGCGCGCCTGCAGCACTACCTCGCGGGCGGCATGCAGGGCCCCGCTCTCGGCCTCGAGGCTCACGCGGGCCGACACTCCGTTACGCCGGAATTGCTCGATTTCGGCGACTCGGCTCTCGATGCGTGCCAGGGTCGCCGAGCCGACGGGATCGTCGGAAGGCGTCAGTATGCGCAGTCCGCTCACGGCTTCCTGCTGAGCACGGGCGAAGCGCGCTGAGCGCATGCGCAAGTCGGCGAGCAGCTGAGTGGTTCCGGACGGTCTGGAGATGCGCATGAGGGGCCCCCGAGGGAGAAAGTTGCCTTCGGGGGAGAAGTCTCGGCAGGTTTCGGCGCGACCTGAGGGTGAGAACCCCCATGACACGCGCGGGCGACGAGGGTAAGCTGCCGGCGGCCCTCATGGATGCAGGATTGGCCGCGGCATCCCCTACCGAGTGGTAAGCCCGATTCGCTGAACCTTGTGCACGTACGTGGCCCACCAACTTTGGGTGCGAATCGATTCATGCACGTAGCGTTCGCTGGACGATTTCTGATTTTGCGAAGTCTCGGCCGCGGTGCGATGGGCGAGGTGTTTCTCGCTCACGACCTCGCGACCGGCCGCGAAGTCGCGCTCAAGAAGCTGCGCGCGCAGGCCGATCCGACCGCCGCCGCGACTCTGCGTGCCGAATTCGAGGCTCTCAAGCGCTTCCAGCACCCCGCCCTGGTGCAGGTCCACGACTTCGGCTTCGGGCCCGGCGGCGAGCCGTACTTCACCATGGACTACGTGCCGGGCCTGGCCGCCGACCGCGTGGTGGCACGCGGCGACTGGCGCGCGCTCGGGGTCGTCGCCGAGCGTGTGGCCGAGGCGCTCGAGGCGCTGCACGCGCAGGGCCTGGCGCACGGGGATCTCAAGCCTTCAAATATTCTGGTGGTGCACGGCCAGGAAGTGCCGCAACGCATCGCCAGTGTCTACCTGGTGGACTTCGGACTGGTTCGACGGCTCGCGGATCCCGGCGGTGGGCATCGCGGCACGCCCGGCTACGCAGCACCCGAGATCGTACTCGGAGGTCCGCCTTCGATCGCCTCGGATCTCTACTCGCTCGGCGTCACGATGTTCGCGCTGATTGCGCAGCGCCTCCCGTTCGAGAGCGCCGACTCCGACGAAGTGCTGCGCCTGCAGCAGCTCGGTCCACCCAGTTCGCTGCCGCTCGAGTCGGCGGGCGCCCCGTGGCCGCTGATCGAGCTGGTGCTGCGGTTGCTCGCGCCGCGCCCGGTCGATCGTCCGCGTGATGCGGGCGAAGTCCGCAAGGATCTCGAGCGCTGGCTTCCGGCGATCCGGCGGCCTCTGGCCGAGCGACTGCTCTCGCGCACGGTGGTGGGGCGCGAACGGGAACTGGCGTCTCTCGAGCAGTGGATCGTCGAGCCCGCGGTGCGCTCGGCGGCGAAGATCGTCGCCGGCCCGGCGGGCTGCGGCAAGTCCGCGCTCCTCGGCGAGCTGGGCTCGCGCGCGAGCCTCGCGGACCGCGCGGTGCTGTCGCTCTCGGCGGCGAATCTCGACGGTCCCGCAGGGCTCGCGCACGCGGTGGTGCGGGCACTCACGCGTGGCGATGGACGCGGGCGTGGCGCCAAGAGTGGAGGTCGCGGCCGGCGCCGCGCGCGTTCCGAGAACTCGGCGAACGACGATCTCGCCGCCCTGGTCGAGCGCACGGTCACGGCGGCCACCACGCTTCCCGATGCGGGTGGCGGACTCCTCGTGCTGGTCGACGACGCCGATCATCTGGACGAGGCCTCCGCCGCCTGGCTGCGGCGCGTTCTGCTCCACCCGGTCGCGGTGCCGATCCGCTGGGTGCTGGCGGTTCGCACGCTCGATGGCGTCGCCAACGAGGCGATCCGGCTGCTCGCCGACGCCGGGCTCGCACACGCCCAGCGACTCGAATGGCTGCGTCGCACCGACGTCACCCGCCTGATCGGTCAGCGCTTGCTGGCCCCGGTCCCGGCAGCTCTCGACAAGTTCGTGTGGGATCGCGCCAGCGGGCATCCGGGCTTGAGTGCCGAGCTGCTCCATGCCGCCGCCGCGTGCGGCGCGCTGCGCGAGAGCGAGGCGGGGCTCGTGTTCGTCCCCGAGTCTCTGACCTCGATTGCGCCGATCGACTTCGAAGCCGCGCTGCTGAGTCGTGCCCGCCAGCTCGACGAAACCGCGCAGTCGGTCGTCGCCTTGCTGGCGGTCGCCCGCGTCGCGCTGCCGGTCGATCGGCTCACGGCATGGATCCCGGCACTCGAATCGCGCACGATCGAGACGCTGGTCGACAGCGGGCTGGTGTCGCACGAGTCCGACGATCGCCTGGTGTTCCGCGCTCCGTCACTCGCGGCCCGCCTGCTCGAGTCGCTCGCGGCGCCGGAGCGCGCCGCGCTCCATCGCCGTCTGCTCGAGCTGCCGGGACTTCCGGCCGCCGATCGCTTTCATCACCTGCAGGCCGCGGGGCTCGAGGAAGACGCGCTCTCGGAGGCCGCACGCGCATGGGAACAGCACGCCGACCGAGGCATCGCGCTCGCCGCGGCCACGATCGCGGAGGGTGCGCACGCCGTCGTCGCGGCCGCGATGTGGTTCGAGCGTGCCGCGTTCGCGTGCACCTCGGAAGGCCGCTACGCCGATGCGATCCCGATGCTCGAGCGCGCACTCGAACTCGACGCCGAGCCGGCGCGGCGCGGCGACCGCTGGCTGCTGCTCTCGACCGCGGTGCTGCGTGCGCGTGCGCCGCAGGAAGTGATCGGCGTCATTCGCCGCACCGAAGGTGAACCGCTCTCGAACACGCATCGCATTCAGCTCCGCATCAATTGCGCCGCCTCGCTGATGGCGCTCGGTAGCTCGGACGATGCGGAACGCGAGGCTCGCGAGGCGCTCGCGGCGGCGGATCTCGAAGGCGACCCGCTCGGCGCGGCACTGGCCTCGGAGATCCTCGCGCTGATCGGCAGCAACTCGGGGCGGCTCGAGGAAGCGTCCCGGCACATCGAGCGCGCCCGCACCGAATCGGCGCGCTGCGGTCGGCCGGTGGTGGTGGCGCGGATTCTCGGTCAGGCGGCGGGACTCGAGCGCATGAGCGGCCGGTTCGACGAAGCCGAGCGCATCCTGCGTCACGCGGTCGAAGGCGCGCGTGGCCTCGGAAATCGCCACGCATTGCACAGTCTGCTCGGCCAGCTCACGGCGTTTCTCACCTCGCTCGGTCGCTGGTCCGAGCTGCAGGCGCCGGCGCGCGAATCGGTGCGGATCGCGATCGAGGACGGGCGCGCGAGCGATGCGGCCTATTCGTACCTGCTGCTCGCGACCGTCGAGGGTCTGACCGGCAATTCGCGCGCGGCGGCGCGACTCGGTCGCGTCGCGGTCCGGCTCTCGCAGCGCTCATGCCCGAGCATCCTGTCGGGTGCCTGGCGTGCGGTGGCGATCGCCGCGCGGGTGCGCGGCCACTGGGCACGCGCCGAGAAAGCACTTCATCGGGCCCTGCGACACTCCGCCGCCGGCTCGCTCGAAGAAGCGTGGTGGGCGCGCATCGAGCTCGGACTCGTGCACGCAGCGCGCAAACGGTGGGCGGAAGCCGGTCAGGCGTGGGAGTCGGTGTGGGCCGAGGGACAGGGGCATCGCGGCATCGCATGGGCGACCGCCACAGCACTCGCGGGCCGGGCCGCGTTGCGCTCTTCGACCGCCGAGCGCGCGGCGCAGCGTCTCGACGAAGTCGAAGCGTGGCTCGTGACGCAGCCGGTCGCCTATCCGCTCGGCTATGCCCGCGCGCTCAAGGCGGAGATGGCACTGGTGCGCGGCGAACTGACCGAGGCGTTCGAAGCCGGAGCTCAAGCGCTCGGGGCACTCGACAACCTGCCGGCGCCGGCCGACCACGCGCGCGTGGCGCTCGAGCTGGCGCGCCTCGCGCCCGAGACCGATGCCGCGCACAGCCACGTCCTGCAGTGGCTCGAAGAAGCGCAGCACACCTGCGCCCGCACCGGCGACCGCGCGACGCTGCTGCAGGTGCACGCTCTGCAGATCAAGTTGCTGCACCGCGGCGCGCCCGCGCCGAGCCCGACGCGCGATCGCGAGCTGCTGGAACGCGTGAGCTGGCTCTTCCACTCGCTCGGAGATCTGGACGAGCTGATGAACCGGGCGATGAAGTCGGTCGTCGAACAGCTCGGCGCCGAGCGCGGCGTGCTGCTGTTGCGCGACGAATCGAACGGTCAGCTGCTGCCGATGGCCGAAGTCGGCACCGTCGACTCGGACCTTCGCATCCGCGCGGTCGGCTTCAGCCGCCGTTTGGTCCAGCGCGTCACCGACAGCGGCGACAGCCTCGTGATCGAGGATGCCGCTCAGGACCCGCGCGCGCGCACCGAGAGCGTTTTGGATCTGCGGCTGCGTTCCATCCTGTGCGTGCCGCTGGTCGTCGGGACGCGGGTGATCGGTGCCATCTACTTGCACGATTCACGACGCCCCAGCAGCTTTGGCGAGGCCGAGCGCGTGATGGTCGAGGGCTTCGCCCAGGTGATGGCTGCCGCGATCGAGCGCAGCCGCCGTCTCGACGAGCTGCGGCTCGAGAGCGAAGCGCTGGCGAGCGAAAACCTCTCGCTGCGCCGTCAGATCGGTGCGCAGGGTAAGTGGGAGGGTGTGATCGGCACCAGCCAGGCGATGCGCCAGGTGCTCACGATCGTCGAGCACGCCGCGCGCACCAACGCCACGGTGCTGATGACCGGCGAAAATGGCACCGGCAAGGACCTGATCGCGCGCACGCTGCACCGACTGAGCAAGCGCAACGCCGGGCCGTTCGTGGTGGTGAACTGTGGTGCATTGCCGGAATCGCTGCTCGAAAGCGAGTTGTACGGAATTCGCGCGAACGTGGCGACCGGGGTGCGGGCGCGACCGGGCCGCTTCCTGCAGGCGAACGGCGGCACGCTGTTCCTCGACGAGATCGGCGACATGCCGATCGAGCAGCAGGTCGCGCTGCTTTCGGCGATCTCGAATCGCGAGATCACGCCGGTCGGCGGCGGCAAGCCGATTCCGCTCGACGTGCGCATCATCGCGGCGACCAACCGGAACCTGCGCCAGCTGGTCGAGAGCGGAAAGTTTCGGGAAGACCTGTACTACCGGGTGAGCGTGATCGAGATCGAGGTGCCACCCTTGCGCGAGCGCAAGGCCGACGTTCCGGCGCTGGCGCGGCACTTCTTGCAGAAGTCCGCGCGCGAGAACTCGCGCGCCGTTCCGCCACTCGCGCCGGATTTCCTCACGACGCTGAGTGGCTGCGAATGGCCCGGCAACGTGCGCGAGCTGGAGAACTACATCGAGCGCGTGTTCGCCATGATGACCGGAGAAGTGCTCCGCGCGGTACCGCCGCCCCGCAGCCTCGGTCGGCGCATTCGCATGCCGCGGCCGCCCGGTGTGGGCCTGCGGGAGTCGGTGTGGCAACTCGAGCGCACGATGCTCACCGAGGCGCTCCAGGAGGCACGCGGGAATCAGAGTCTCGCGGCCCGGCGCCTTGGAATCCCCGAGCAGAAGGTGCGGCAGCTCATGAAGAAGTACGGGCTCCCATCGCATCGCCGTAGGCCGCGTCTTCGCTGAATCTGGCGAGACGGCCCAAAAGGCTGAAATACGTGGGTGATTCGGCGGAATTGAGCGTCCATCATGAAATTGCTCGCGGGAACCGGCGAAATCGTCCGGTCGTTCGGGCCACACTTCGTTCCGCATTTCAGGCCCGCAACCTCAGTGTGTTCCGCAGTTTGAAGAACATTCCGGACGTCTCGTCCGGATCGGCACGCCTCTCGCGTTAGAGAACGAGCAGCGTCGAACCTTCGACGCGCATCGCCACTCGACCGGAGGTAGCCATGAAACGCTCACTGTCCGTACTTCTCCCGCTCGTCGTGCTCACGTTCGCGGCCTCGATCGCTTCTGCCCAGGTCGCCCCGCCCACCAGCAGCGGCGGCACCCTTGTGATCGGCGCTCCGCAGGCGGGCGAGAACGCGGCCGCCGCGCCAATCGCGAACTCGCGCGCCTTTGCGCGCCAGTGGGCGAGCCTCGTCAGTCGCGACAGCTGGGTCGCTCAGTTCCGTGTCGCGACCGGACTGCTGCCGCGGCGCACCTCCGATCTGTCGCGCATCCAGCGCTCCGTGGGGCGCTGAGTCTCGGTGGTCACGCTTTCAGGGTTTGCCATGGACGGATCGGGTGCTCCGCGGGGGACGGACGCTGATCTCTCGCCCGCGGAGCTCATCCTGCGCTGTCGCCACACGCTCCTGCCGGTCATCGTGATCGGCGGAAGCGACGCCGATCGCGAGGCGATCGCGCGCGCCTTCCATCGCCACAGCCCGATGCGCGGTGGACCC
>JABFRW010000074.1 GCA_013140805.1 Candidatus Eisenbacteria bacterium | reverse complement strand
CCCGGCTCTCCGCCTGCGCCGCTGCGACGCGCGACGCGGCGCAGGCGGAGAGCCGGGCGCGCAGCTCGGATTCGAATGGCGTCACGAACACGAATGGGATCGAGCGCAGCGCCGGCTCCTGCGTCAGGCGGACCGCGAGATCCCAGCCGCTGCGCAGCGAGGGGGCATCGCCGGCGTGAAGCGCGTAGTCGCACACGACCGCAGCGAGCGTGTGCGTGGTGGCCAGCGTCCAGCCGCGATCGGCGCCGGCCGCCGCCAGTGTGCGGTAGCCGTGTTCGTTGAGCGTCGCGACCAGTCCCTCGCGCACGCGCGCATCGTCCTCGACCACCAGCACGATCGGCCCGTCCGCCGGCCCGCGGAGTTCGTCCGGCTCGACGCCGGGGAGCTCCGCCACATCATCGCGCCACACCGGCAGCGCGAAGCCGAATCGACTGCCCTTGTCGTTGCCGTCGCTGCTCGCCCCGATCACGCCACCCTGCAGCTCGACGAGGCAGCGGCAGATGGCGAGGCCGAGGCCGGTTCCGCCATAGGTTCGCTGGGTGCCGGGCGCCGCCTGGACGTAGGGATCGAAGATCGCCTCGAGGCGGTCATGGGCGATTCCGATCCCGGTGTCCCGCACTTCGATCCACGCATAGCCGGAGTCGGCGTGCAGCCGTGCCCTCACCTCGATGGTGCCGCGCGGGGTGAACTTGAGGCTGTTCGCCACCAGATTGATGAGCACCTGCCGGAGCTTCGCCGAGTCCGCGCGCACGCGCAGCGGATCTTCGGGGGTCACGAACCGCAGCGCCACGCCCTTCTGGCTCGCCTGCACATGCGTCACGATCTGAACGTCGTCGAACACCCGGGCGATCTCCAGCGACTCGAGCTCGAGCGTCATCCGTCCGGCTTCGATGCGCGCGATGTCGAGCACGTCGTTGATGAGCGCCAGAAGCTGACGCGAACACTCGAGCGTCTGTCGCAGGAACTCGCGCTGCTCACCGGCCGAGGTGCAGTAGCCGTCGAGCACCAGCTGCAGGAAGCCGAGGATGCCGTTCAGTGGCGTGCGCAGTTCGTGCGACGTGCTGGCGAGGAACTCGCTCTTGAGCCGCGACGCTTCCTCGAGCTGGGCGTTGATCTCCTCCAGCTCTCGCACGCGCCGCTCGAGCACCGAGCGGGCAGCCGATTCCCCGGCGGCCGCGACCGGACGCAGCGCTCGCGAGTCGCCAGGCGTCGGGCTCACACCGTGCCTTTCGAACGCAGGCGAAGAGTCGTGTGGCAGGCGCAGCGGCCGGACACCCTCGGCGTGGTGGCCGCGAGCGTGCAAGCCGGGAACTCAGGCCTCGTCCGTGAGAAGGGCGCCGGATGGATCATGGGGTGGGGACATTCGGTCCCTCCCCATCATCGGACATCGCGAGCGAGTTCTTGAGCCGCTCGCGCGTGGCGGCTCAGCCCTTCCGCTGCCAGTAGCGCGGCCGCAAGTTGGCTGCCAGACCACGCTTACGGAGTCGCAGCGACGCGGGGGTGACCTCGAGCAGCTCGTCCTCGCGGATCCACTCGAGCGCCTGCTCGAGCGACTTCTTGTGCACCGGCATCAGATGCACGCCCTCCTCGGAGTTCGAGGAACGCATGTTGGTGAGCTTCTTCTCCCGCACGATGTTGACGTCAATGTCTTCCTCGCGCGAGTTCTCGCCGACGATCATGCCTTCGTAGACCCGGTCGGTCGGTTCGACGAACATCTCGCCACGATCCTGGGCGTGCTCGATCGCATACGGCGTCACTTTGCCGGGACGGTCGGAAACGAGTGCGCCGGTGAGGCGGTGCGGGATCTCTCCCTGCCACGCCTCGTAACCGTCGAACAGGTGATTGAGCAATCCGGTACCGCGGGTGTCGGTCAGGAACTGGCTGCGGAATCCGATCAGCCCGCGCGACGGAATCCGGAACTCGAGACGGACGCGGCCGGTGCCGTGATTCACCATGTTCGTCATGCGGCCCTTGCGGGTGCCGATCTTCTGAGTGACCACGCCGACGAACTCTTCGGGGCAGTCGATCACGAGCTTCTCCATCGGCTCCTGGCGCTGACCGTTCACCGTACGCGTGATGACCTCGGGCTTGCTCACCGCCAGCTCGAAGCCCTCGCGGCGCATCATCTCGATCAGGATCGCCATCTGCAGTTCGCCGCGCCCCGAAACCACGAAGCTGTCGGGCGTCTCGCCCTGCTCGATCCGGATGCTCACGTTGGTGAGCAGCTCGCGGTCGAGGCGGTCGCGGATGTTGCGCGACGTGACGTACTTGCCTTCCTGACCCGAGAACGGCGAGTTGTTGACCGAGAACACCATGCTCACCGTGGGCTCGTCGATCTGCACGCGCGGCAGCGGACGCGGATCCTCGGCATCGGTGACGGTGTCGCCGATGTGCACGACGGAGAATCCGGCCAGCGCCACGATATCGCCGGGGCCCACCTGCTCGACCTCGGTGCGCTCCAGCCCCTCGAACGCGTAGAGGTTCGTGACCCGCGCCTTGACGTTCTCGCCGTCCATCCGGCACAGCATGACGTCCTGGCGGGTGTGGACGCTCCCGTTGACCAGCCGGCCGATCGCGAGCCGCCCGACGTACTCGGAGTAGTCGAGGTTCAACACCAGCATCTGCAGCGGCATGTTCGGGTCGAAGCGCGGCGCTGGAATGGTGCGCAGAATCTCCTCGAACAGCGGCTTGAGCAGCTGATCGGGACCATCCGCCGTGGTGCGGCAGATGCCGTCGCGCGCGATCGCGTAGAGCACCGGGAACTCGAGCTGCTGCTCGGTGGCATCGAGATCGATGAACAGGTCGTAGATCTCGTTCAACACTTCCTGGGGGCGCGCGTCCTTGCGGTCGATCTTGTTGATCACCACGATCGGCGGCAGCCCGAGTTCGAGCGCCTTGCGCAGGACGAAGCGTGTCTGCGGCAGCGGCCCTTCGCTCGCGTCCACCAACAGCAGCACGCCGTCGACCATCTTGAGCGTGCGCTCCACCTCGCCGCCGAAATCGGCGTGACCGGGAGTGTCGACGATGTTGATCTTGTACTCGCCGTAGCGGACCGCGGTGTTCTTCGCGAGGATCGTGATGCCCTTCTCGCGCTCCAGATCGTTCGAGTCCATGACACGTTCCGCGACTTCCTGGTTCTCGCGGAACACGCCGCTCTGCCACAGCATCGCGTCGACCAGCGTGGTCTTGCCGTGATCGACGTGGGCGATGATCGCGATGTTGCGCAGGTCGTTGCGGACTCCGGTCGCGGAACCGGTCGCGGAGTCGAGGCGAGTGGTGGTCATGCCGTCCTTCTCAAGGTTGAGTCGCGGTCGCCGATTGGAGCAGCTCGTTGAGCCGCTCCCAGTAGCGCTGGCTCGCGAACAGGGAATCGTAGGAGTAGAGCGCCAGCTGCGCGAAGCCGAGCGCGCGCGCGCCCTGCAGGTTGGACGCCGCCCGGGTGGGGCCGGCGTTGTAGACCGCGATTCCGGGTATCACCCGTCCTTTGAGCGCGGGGGTCGCGATCCGCTGGAGCTGGTCGAGAACGACCTGAGTACTCGGGGAATAACACATCGGGAACACGCGGTCGAGGAGTCGTTCCGAGAGCCAACCCTCCCATGGCTGGCCGAAATACCGCGACGCCTCGCGGGGGTCGGGGCGCACCGCGGCGCTCAGCACGAGGCCGGGGCGTAACGCCTCGAGAGAGTCTCGCACCGCCCGTACGATGGCGGTCACCTGGCGACCCTGAAACGCCGCGAATGCGGTGTCGAGGCGGGTGCGCTCCACCGCCGTGAGACGCGGAAGTCGCGAGCGATCGATGCCGGATTCGAGGGCGAAGGCGGCCCGCGTGGCATTGTCGAAGCCCAGATCGGCGCCCGAAGTGCGGATGTAGTCGAGATGGATTCCGTCGACCGCGTACCGCCGCGCGATCTCGGCCGCGGTTCCGGCGACCCACGCCCGCACCCCCGGATGCGCAGGCGACAGGTAGGCGCCCTCGATGCCGAGCCGCTTCCAGCGTCGCGGCCCCATGTGGAGCACCGCCTGGCCGTCGGAGGTCCAGCCGAACCACTCGGGATGACTGCGAGCGACGTGGCGCGGATCGCGCGGCGGGTGGTCGCCCGACCACACCAGCGCGCAGTTGATCCACGCATGCACTTCGAGTCCCCGTGGGTGCGCCGCTTCGACGACCCGCGCGAGCGGATCGAAGTCGGCCGGCGTGCCTGCGAGCCCTTCGGCGCGCGGCAGGCGCTCGGAGCGGTACCAGGCATCCCCTCGGCCGACCACCTGGACCAGCATTCCCCTCACGTGCATGAGCGCCGCACGCTCGACCATCCGATCGATCGACTCGCGCGACTGCAGGGTCGAACGCGTCACCCACAGATAGTCCACGCGCGTCGCAGGGTCGGCCCCGAGTGCTCGCGCGACCGAGTCACCCACGGCGACCGAGTCGGCCATGGGAGTCACCGCGAGCAGGAGTGCGAGAAGGGCCGGGTTCATGGGGTGTGGGTGCGCGTCGAGGGCTCGCGGAAGTGATCGGCCCGCCGGCCGCCGCCCGGGAGCGCAAAACGAAAACGGGCGGGGGATTCCCGCCCGTCTCGCCAGCTTCGGAGGCGGCGTTCGATCAGCTCGCGCCGACCTTCCGGGTCGTCGACTTCTTCTTCGACGGCGGAGCGGGGCCGGTCGGCTTGACCGAAGTACGCGAGCGACCGCGCTTGGTGCGCGCGCCTTCTTCGGCGGCTCCTTCCGACGCAGCTTCCGCCTTCGGCTTCTTGCCCGGCTTCTCGCCCTTGAGCGCCGTTTCCTTGGCCTCGGCGGCCGCGAGACGCGCCTGGCGCTCCTGCTCCTTCTGCTCGACGCTCTTCACCAGCTCGAGGTAGGCGGTTTCGCCCGCATCACCGAGGCGCCGTCCGATGCGGATGATGCGCGTGTAGCCGCCCGGTCGCTCGGCGTACCAGGGTGCGATCGTCGCGAACAGCTTGGCCGTGATCTCGGGCTTCATGACGAAGCGATCGACGTGACGGCGTGCCGCCATGTCGCCGCGCTTCGCGAACGTGATGAGGCGCTCCGCGATCTGCCGGGCCTCCTTCGCCTTCGCCACCGTGGTCTCGATGCGCTCGTACTGGAACAGCGCAGTCACCAGGTTGCGAAGCAGCGCACGCCGGTGCGACCAGGTGCGGCTGAGTTTGCGAAAACTTTTGCGGTGTCGCATGTGCGTCCCGTCCTCTAGAAGTGAGGGCCGATCCCGCGCCGGCTGGAGGCCGGACACGCCCGGTATCAGGCGTCGAGTCCGACCGTGTTGCGATTCTCCGTGTAGGGCGCGATGTCCATGCCGAAGTGCAGGCCCATCTCGCCGAGAATGTCCTGGATCTCCTTGAGCGACTTGCGCCCGAAGTTCCGGAACTTGAGCATCTCCGCCTCGCTCTTCACGACCAGCTCGGAGATGGACTTGATCTCGGCAGCCTTGAGACAGTTGCTCGAACGCACCGAGAGCTCGAGTTCGTCGACGCTTCGCCCGAGCAGCTGACGCACCTTTTCCTTGTCCTCGTCGACTTCTTCCTCGACTTCGGTCTCGAGCGGCTCCTCGAAGTGAATGAACAGGCTGAAGTGATCGCGCAGCACCATCGCCGCCACCGCCACCGCGTCCTGCGGCAGGATGCTTCCGTCGGTCCACAACTCGATCGTGAGCTTGTCGTAGTCGATGCGCTGGCCGAGCCGCGTGGCCTCGACCGTGTAGTTGACCTTGGTCACGGGCGAAAACATCGCGTCGATCGGAATCACGCCGATCGGACGGTCGGTCATCGAGTGCTGGTCGGCCGAAACATAGCCGCGGCCGCCGTCGAGCTCGACTTCCATGCGCAGGTCGCCGTCCTTGTTGAGCGTCGCGATGTGCAGGTCGGGATTGAGCACCTGCGCGTCGCCCTCGATCTTCAGGTCGCCGGCACGCACCTCGCCCTTGCCGGTGGCTTCGAACATCGCCTTCTTGGGACCGTCGCCGTGCAGCTTGAGCCGCACCTGCTTGAGATTGAGGATGATCTCGGTCACGTCTTCGATGACACCCGGCAGCGTCGAAAACTCGTGCAGCACGCCGTCGATGCGCACCGCGGTGATCGCGGCGCCCTGCAGCGACGACAGCAGCACGCGGCGCAGCGAATTACCGACCGTGAGGCCGAAGCCGCGCTCGAGCGGCTCGATCGTGAACTTTCCGTAGCGATCCGTGTTGCCCGGGTCGGCGGCAAGCTGCCGGGGCATGGTCAGGTTCTTCCACTTCATGTGATCAAGCCTCCTGATGGAAGGCGGAGCGTCGTTACTTCGAGTAGAGCTCGACGATCAGCTGTTCGTTGATCGGAACCGTGATGGACTGACGCGTGGGAATGTTGAGCACGCGTCCCGTCAGGGCTTCGGCGCTGATCTCCAGCCATTCGGGCACCCACTGACCCTTGCGCTGCTCCAGCGACGTGAGAATGACCGGCATCTTGCGGCTGCGTTCGCGCACCTGAACCGTATCGCCGACCTTCACGAGGTACGACGGAATGTCGACCTTGCGGCCGTTGACCGTGAAGTGACCGTGGCCGACCAGCTGACGGGCCTGGTGGTGCGAGAGCGCGAAGCCGAACCGATAGATGACATTGTCGAGGCGGCGTTCGAGCATCTGGAGCAGCACTTCGCCGGTGACGCCCTTCGCTTCGGACGCCTTCGAGAAGTAGTTGCGGAACTGCCGCTCGAGCACGCCGTACAGCCGGCGCGCCTTCTGCTTCTCGCGCAGCTGCAGGCCGTAGTTCGTCTCTTTGATGCGCCGGCTCTTGCCATGCTCGCCGGGAGCGTAGCCGCGCTTCTCGAACGCACACTTGTCGGTGAAGCAGCGCGTTCCCTTGAGGAACAGCTTCGCGCCTTCTCGCCGGCACAGCCGGCATCGAGCATCGTGATAGACCGCCATGGATACTCCTCTAGACGCGGCGCCGCTTGGGAGCGCGGCAGCCGTTATGCGGAATGGGTGTCACGTCTTTGATCGCGGAGATCTCGAGGCCCGCCGCCTGCAGCGAGCGGATCGCGGCTTCACGGCCGGAACCCGGTCCCTTGACCCACACCTCGACGCGCTTCATGCCCTGGTTGATGGCTTCGCGCGCGCTCGATTCCGCTGCGACCTGCGCCGCGAACGGAGTGCTCTTGCGCGATCCCTTGAAGCCGACCTTTCCGGCGCTCGCCCAGGTGATGACGTTGCCGTCGGTGTCGGTGATGGTGACGATCGTATTGTTGAAGCTCGCCTGCACGTGAGCGACACCATTCACACTCACGCGCCGATCGCGCTTCTTGGTCGGCTTCTTCGCATCTGCCACGCGACGTTCCTCCGTCAAAATTCCGGCGTCAGGCCGGCACGACTACTTCTTAGGAGCCGGCTTGGCGACCTTCGCCCTGGTGACTCCGGCCGTCTTCTTCGGTCCCTTGCGGGTCCGCGCGTTCGTCTTGGTGCGCTGTCCGTGTACGGGCAGGCCGCGGCGGTGACGCAAACCGCGGTAGGAACCGATGTCCATCAATCGCTTGATGTTCATCGCGACCTCGCCGCGCAGCGCGCCTTCGACCTTGTATTCGCGCTCGATGAGCGCGCGCAGCTTGCCCGCGTCCTCGTCCGAGAGGTTCTTCACGCGAGTGCTGGGCTCCAGTCCCGTCGCCGCCAGAATGCGCTTCGCGGTCGTCGGGCCGATGCCAAAAATGTAAGTGAGTGCGACCTCGATGCGCTTCTCGGCGGGAAGGTCGACCCCTGCAATACGTGCCACCGCTTGCCTCCTTCGTTACCCCTGGCGCTGCTTGTGCCGCGGATTGCGCTTGCAGATCACGCGGATCACGCCCTTGCGACGCACCACTTTGCAGTGCTCGCAGATCTTCTTAACGGACGCACGAACCTTCATGACGCCCCCTGATTCCCCCGCGGCGGAACGCCGCGGCGGCGGTTACTTGTAGCGATAGACGATCCGGCCGCGCGTCAGGTCGTACGGCGACAGCTCGACCGTGACCTTGTCGCCCGGAAGAATCCGGATGAAGTGCATCCGCATCTTGCCCGAGATGTGGGCGAGCACCTTGTGGCCATTCTCGAGTTCCACGCGGAACATCGCGTTCGGGAGCGGCTCGATCACGGTGCCTTCGACCTGGATGCCCTCTTCCTTACTCATCTCACCTCATGGTTGCCGGTCCGGTCATCTCGATCGTGCCTCAAGACTCGAGCGACAGGATATCGGGTCCGTCCACGCCGACTGCGACCGTGTGTTCGAAGTGCGCACTGCGCGAGCCGTCCTTCGTCACGACCGTCCAGCCGTCGTCTTGCGTCACCACGTCGGGTCCGCCGATGTTGACCATCGGTTCGATCGCCAGCACCTGCCCGGCCATCAACCGAGGTCCGCGATCCGGCAGTCCGTAGTTGGGGACTTGCGGTTCCTCGTGCATCTGGCGTCCGATCCCATGTCCGACCAGGGCCCGCACCACGGCGAAGCCCTCGCCTTCCGCATGACTCTGGATCGCATGCGAGATGTCACCCACTCGGAGTCCCGCACAGGCCTTCGCGATGCCCCGTTCGAGGGCAGCGCTCGCGACTGCGAGAAGCCGAGCCGACTCGGAGTCGATGTTCCCGACCGGGAACGTCTTCGCCGCGTCGCCAAAAAAACCATCGATTTCAACCCCGACGTCGATTCCGACGATGTCGCCTTCTTCGAGGCGGCGCGATCCCGGAATGCCGTGAACGACTTCCTCGTTCACCGAGGGGCAGATGCTCGCCGGGAAGCCGCGATAGCCCTTGAACGCGGGGCGACCGCCGTGATCCCGGATGAAGCTTTCCGCGAGTCGATCCAGCTCGATCGTCGTGATCCCGGGCCGCACTTCGCGACCCAGCATCGCGAGCGTGCGAGCCACGAGCCGTGCCGAGGCACGAATCGCGTCGATCTCGCTCGGATCTCTCGTAAACGCCCTGCGCGCCATCGGGACTACGCCCCGACCGCGGCCGCAAGGGCCTGAAACACGCCGTCCATGGGACCGAGTCCCGGCACCTCGCGGAGCCGGCCCTGCCCACGGTAGTACTCCATCAGCGGCGCGGTTTCGCGCCGAAACACTTCGAGTCGCTTCCGCACCGTCGTCTCGGCGTCATCCGCGCGCTGCACCACCTCGACACTCGGGTGATCGTCGCAGTGACGTCCGTCCTTCGGTGCCGCACTCACCAGGTTGTACGCCCGCTTGCAGACCGGGCACTCCCGACGCGCACTCAGCCGCGTCACCAGCTCGTCTTCGGGTGCCGCCATTCCGATCACCGCGTCGAGACGCTGACCGCGCGCCTGCAACATCGAGTCGAGTGCGTCCGCCTGTGCCACCGTGCGCGGAAAGCCGTCGAGCACGAAGCCCGACTCCGCATCCGGCAGCACGATTCGCTCGCGCACCAGTCCGATCATCACGTCGTCCGGAACCAGCAGTCCCGCATCCATTCGTTTCTGTGCCTCGAGTCCCATCGACGTGCGACGAGTCACGGCGTCTCGCAGCATCTCGCCTGTCGAGATCAGCGCCCAGCCGTGTTCCGCCGCCAGCCTCCGCCCCTGCGTGCCCTTGCCCACACCGGGAGGGCCGAGCAGGACCAGACGCACGTCACATCCTCTGCCGGCCGCGGATGCGGCCGCGCTTCACGAATCCCTCGTAGTGGCGCATCAGCAGATGCGACTCGATCTGCTGAAGTGTGTCGAGCGCCACTCCCACGACGATCAGCACGCTGGTGCCACCGAACGCCAGGAACGGCAGTCCGAGCGCGCTGAACGCGAGGTCCGGGATCACCGCGATGAGTGCCAGGAAGACCGCGCCCGGCAGCGTCACTCGCGACAGCACCCGATCGATGTATTCGGCGGTCTTCTTGCCCGGGCGTACGCCCGGAATGAAGCCGCCGTACTTGCGCATGTTCTCCGCCAGGTCGTTCGGATTGAGCACCACGGCGGTGTAGAAGTAGGTGAAGAAGACGATGATCAGCCCGTAGAGGATGTTGTAGAGCCAGCCGGTCGGGTTGAACCAGTTGTGGAGCTGCGCGAGCGGATGACCCGGCGGCACGAAGCCCGCGACCGCGGTCGGCAGGCTCATGAGGCTGAGCGCGAAGATGATCGGAATCACGCCCGCGGTGTTGACGCGCAGCGGGATGAACGTATTGGAGCCACCGTACATGCGCCGGCCCACGATGCGCTTGGCATACTGCACCGGGATCTTTCGCGTGCCCTGCGTCATGAAGATGACCGCCGCGATCACCGCAATCGCCAGGATCCCGACCACGCCGATGTGGATCACGGTCAAGGTGCCCGCACGGAAGCTGTCGACCGCCGCGAACAGCGAGTTCGGAAGACGTCCGACGATGTTGAGGAAGATGATCAGCGAGATGCCGTTGCCGATCCCGTGCTCGGTGATCTTCTCGCCCATCCACATGACCAGGATGGTGCCCGCGGTCTGCGTGATGATGGTCGAGAGCGTGAAGGCGATGCCGGGGTTCGGAACGATCGCAACGCCCTGCGAAGCGCCGAGATTGGCCAGGAACACGCTGTAGGCGAACGACTGGATGACCGCGATGATCACGGTGCCGTAGCGGGTGTACTGCGTGATCTTCTTCTGCCCTTCCTCGCCTTCCTTACGCAGCTTCTCGAGCGCCGGAACCACCGCTCCGAGCAGCTGCAGGATGATCGAGGCCGAGATGTACGGCATGATTCCGAGCGCGAACACGGTCGCACGCGAGAACGCACCGCCGACGAAGAAGTCGTAGAGCCCGAATAGCGAGCCGCTGCTCTGGAACACCCCTGCGAGCGCGCGCGCGTTGACGCCCGGCGTCGGCACGTGCTCGCCGAGTCGGTACGCCACGAACATCAGCAGCGTGAAGATCAGCCGCCGCCGCAGCTCGGGGATCTGGAACATGTTTCTCAACTTCTCAAGCATGGATTCCTCAGGCCTTCGCGGCCGCTCGCGTCAACTCCACACGTCCACCCGCCTTCTCGATCGCTTCCTTCGCCGTCGCGCTGATCGCGTCGACCTGAATCGTCAACGCCACCTTGAGGTCGCCCCCCGCGAGCAGTTTGATCGGTCCGCGCTCTCGGGCGATGCCGTGCTGCTTGAGCCAGGCGCGATCCACCACGGTGCCGGCGGCCGCCGAAGCGAGTCGACCCAGCTGCACCACCTGATAGGAGACCCGGGTCGGATTGGTGAACCCGCGCTTCGGCAGGCGGCGCTGAATCGGCATCTGGCCGCCTTCGAATCGCGCCGGGATCTTGCCGCCGGAGCGAGCCTTGTGTCCTTTGTGTCCCTTGCCTGCGGTGCCGCCGAGGCCGGTGCCCGCGCCCTTGCCGCGACGCTTGCGGGTCTTGGTGGCTCCCGCTGCCGGACGGAGATTGCCGAGCTTCATGAGTAAGTGCCTCTCAGGCGGTCTCGGCCACCGTGACCAGGTGGCGGACCTTGAAGATCATGCCCCGAATCTGGGGCGTATCGTTGTGCTCGACGGTCTGCTGCATACGACGAATCCCCAGCGCACGAATCGTGAGGCGCTGGTTCTCCTGATGACCGCTCGCGCTCTTGGTCTGGGTGATGCGGAGCTTAAGCGCCACGATGTGCCTCCCGCGGCCCGAGCAGCTCGGCAACCGTCATGCCGCGACGGGCCGCAACCTCGGCCGGGCGGCGCAGACGGCGCAGGCCGTCGACCGTCGCCTTGACCATGTTGTGCGGATTGCGGGTACCGAGACACTTGGTGAGCACGTTCTGAATGCCGGCCGCCTCGAGCACCGCGCGGATGCCGCCGCCGGCGATGATGCCGGTACCGGCGCTCGCGGGCTTGAGCATCACCTCGCCGGCACCGAAGTGACCGACGATCAGGTGAGGAATGCTGCCGTGCCGCGTGATCGGCACCTGGAACATGCTCTTCTTCGCGGAGTCATTCGCCTTGCGGATGGCGTCCGCGACTTCGTTCGCCTTGCCGAGCCCCACTCCCACGCGACCCGCCTGGTCGCCCACGGCGACGATCGCGTTGAACGAGAACCGGCGCCCGCCCTTCACGACCTTCGCGCAGCGATTGATCTGGATCACGCGCTCGAGAAACTCGGACTTCGGCATGTCGGCGCCACGCGCCATGAGAACCCTCCTAGAACTCGAGACCGCCGGCGCGCGCGCCGTCGGCGAGCGCCTTCACGCGCCCGTGGTACAGATAGCCGCCGCGATCGAAGCACACCTTCGCGAATCCCTTTTCCTTTGCGCGCTCGGCGAGCAGCTTGCCGACGGCCGCGCACACCGCGGTCTTGCCCTTGCCATCCACGCGTCCGTCCAGCGAATCACGGCTCGAGGCCGCCGCCAGCGTGACGCCGCGCGCATCGTCGATGATCTGCGCGTAGATGTGCTTCGAGCTGCGGTACACCGAGAGACGCGGGCGATCGCCCGAGCCGGTGACCCGATTGCGAATGCGATAGCGACGGATCTGCCGCCGCTCGTATTTGTCGTGATGTCCGCTGCTCATGCCGACCCCGCCGCCTTGCCGGCCTTGCGCCGGATGATCTCGCCTTCGTACTTGACGCCCTTGCCCTTGTAGGGCTCCGGCGGACGAAAGGCGCGAATGTCCGCCGCGACCTGGCCCACCAGCGCCTTGTCGGCGCCGCTGATCACCACTCGCGTCGGGTTGTCGAGCTTGATCGTGATACCGGCCGGAGTCGCAAAGTTGACCGGGTGCGAAAAGCCGAGCTGAAGCACCAGGTTCTTGCCATCCATCTGAGCGCGGTATCCGGTGCCCACGATCTCGAGCACCTTGCTGAATCCCGTCGTCACGCCGAGCACCATGTTGTTGATGTTCGCGCGCATCGTCCCAAACGCCGGGTTGCGCGTGATCTGCTCGGCACTGACCTGTACCTGCCCGTCGGTGATCGCGACCGTCGTGCCGATCAGCACGTGGGTGCGCAACTCACCCTTCGGGCCCTTCACGTTGATGTGGCCACCCTCTTGAGAGACGCTGACGCCGCTCGGAATGGCGACCGGAAGCTTACCGATTCTCGACATGATCGCCCCCTACCAGACCTGGCAGATGACTTCGCCGCCGAGTCCCGCTTCGCGGGCCTCACGGTCGGTCATCACGCCCTTCGAAGTGGAAACGATCGAGGTCCCGAGCCCGCCCAACACCCGCGGCAACTCGGTCTTGCGCACGTAGACACGGCGCCCCGGCGAACTGATGCGCCGGATGCCCGAGATCACGTTGACGTTGTCGGCGCCGTAGCGGAGATACACGCGAAGCGTGCGCTGACGTTCGTCCTCGATGAGCTTGACGTTGTTCACGAAGCGTTCGCGCAACAGCACTTCGGCGATCTGATGCTTGAGACGCGACGATGGGACGTCCACCTTGCGGTGCTTCGCCTGAATGGCGTTGCGCACGCACGTGAGGAAGTCCGCGACCGGATCGCTCACTGACATGAATGTTCCTCCAGAGCCAGCGTCCACGCCGCGAGGCGTGCAGCCTGGCCCGAACCGCCGCGAGGCGGAGTTACCAGCTTGCCTTCACCACTCCGGGGATCTGCCCGGAGAGGGCGAGTTCACGGAAGCAGATACGACACATGCCGAAATCCCGCAGGAACGCACGCGGCCGCCCGCAACGGTGACAGCGGGTGTACGCACGAACCTTGAACTTGGGCTTGCGCTTCCACTTTTCGATGAGCGACTTCTTCGCCACAGAGCCTCCCGAGGGGCGCGGTTCGCGTCCCGCGTTCGCTAGCGCTGACGGAAGGGCATGTTCATGAGCTTCAGCAGCTCGCGCCCTTCCTCGTCCGTCCGCGCGGACGTCACGATCGTCACATCCATGCCGCGCAGCTTCATGACCTTATCGATGTCGATTTCTCTGAAGATATTGTGCTCGGTGATGCCGAACGTGTAGTTGCCGCGACCGTCGAACGACCGCGGGCTCAAACCACGAAAGTCACGCATCGAGGGAATCGCCACACTGATGAGGCGATCGAAGAACTCGTACATGCGCTCGCCCCGCAGCGTCACCATGCAGCCGATCGGGAGCTTCTCGCGCAGCTTGAAGTTCGCGATCGACTTGCGCGCGCGCCGCACCGACGGCTTCTGTCCGGTGATCTGCGCCAGCTCGTTGACCGCGGCGTCCATGTGCTTGGCGTCCGTGATCGCGTCACCGACGCCCATGTTGACGACGATTTTCTGGAAACGCGGCACCTGCATGGCGCTGCGGTACGTGAACTTCTCCATCAGCGCCTTTACGACCTTCTGCTCGTAGTGCTCGCGCAGGCGCGGCTTCTTGCCGAGCACGCCCGGACGACCCTCGGAGAGCGCGATCGCGACCTTCGAGCCGTCGCCGCGCGACTTGCTGCTCTTCGCGGCGCCTTCCGGCTTGGCTGCGGCCTTCGGAGTCTTCGCCGGCTTCGCGGCCTTGGCCGCGTCCTTGTCCTTCTTGTCTTTCTTGTCGTCCGCCATCGGTCACTCTCCAGGGTCTCGAGTCATCGCGATCTCCCCCGACCCTGGTGCTTCGGAGATCGCGCGCGTCGCAGCCGACCGGCCGCGCCGCCCTAGGCCTTTTCGGGCTTCGGAATCACCTCGCCGCTCGCTCTCGACACTCGCTCACGTTCCCCGCTGCGGTTCACGCGCATGCCGATCCGCGAGCCGCGGCCCGCCTTCGCATCCCACAACATCACATTCGAAATGTGAACCGGTGCTTCCTTCTCGATGATGCCGCTCTGCACCTTGCTGCTGCGCGCCTTCTGATGGCGGCGCACCAGATTCACGCCCTCGACCACCACGCGCTGCTTCACTTCGTCGACCGAGAGCACGCGGCCCGTCTTCGGCTTCGCGGCCGTGCCCTTGTCGTCCCCCGCGATCACCACCACGGTGTCGCCCTTGCGGATACGCGTCGCCATCAGATGACCTCCGGCGCGAGCGAAACGATCTTCATGAACGACTTCTCGCGCAGTTCGCGAGCCACCGGTCCGAAGATGCGGGTCCCGCGCGGCTCTTTGTCGTCGTTGATGAGCACCACCGCGTTCTCGTCGAAGCGGATGTAGGAGCCGTCCTCGCGACGCGTCTCCTTGCGGCTGCGGACGACGACCGCCTTGGCGACGTCGCCCTTCTTCACGGCGGCGCCGGGGATCGCATCCTTCACCGCGACCACCACGATGTCGCCTGGATATCCGTAACGGCGATGGTGTCCACCGAGCACCTTGATGCACTGGGCGCGCTTGGCGCCCGAGTTGTCGGCGACGATCACCATGCTTCGGAGCTGGATCATGGCTACTTGGCCCTCTCCACGAAGTCCACGAAGCGCCAGCGCTTGTCCTTGGACAGCGGCCGGGTCTCCATGAAGCGGATCACGTCACCCACGCGGCATTCGTTCTTTTCGTCGTGAACCTTGAACTTCTCGCGGCGGCGCACATAGCGGCCGACCGTCGGATGCTTGACGAGACGCTCGATCGAGACCACGACGGTCTTGTCCATGCGGTCGCTCAGGACCTTGCCGACGCGCGCCTTGCGGCGATGGCGGGGAGTCGCTTCGGTCGTGTCGGTCGTCATGCTTTCACCTGCTCCTTCTCGCGCAGCACCGTGATCAACCGCGCCATCTCGCGCCGCGTCTCACGGATCTTCAGCGGATTGTCGAGCTGCCGCATCGTGTTTCGAAACCGCAGGTTGAACATTTCCTCGCGCAGCTCCGTCAACCGCTGCGTGATCTCCGCAGCCGACAGGTCGCGCATCGCGCTCGCCTTGGTATGCGGCATCTCACTCCCCTCCCAGTTCGTGACGCTCCACGAAGCGCGTCCGGATCGGGAGCTTCGAAGCCCCGAGGCGCATCGCCTCCTGGGCCGCCGTCTTCGTGATCCCTTCGAGCTCGAACAGCACTCGGCCCGGCTTCACGACGGCCACCCAGCCCTCGGGCGGACCCTTGCCCTTGCCCATTCGGGTTTCGAGCGGCTTCTTCGTGTACGGCTTGTCCGGGAACACGCGAATCCACATCTTTCCGCCGCGCTTGATGGAGCGCGTGATGGCGACGCGGGCCGCCTCGATCTGGCGGTTCGTCACCCACGCCGGCTCGAGCGCCTGCAGCCCGAACTCGCCGAACGTCACCGAGCCGCCACGGTAGGCCTTGCCGTTCATGCGGCCGCGATGACTCTTTCGGTATTTGACTCGCTTCGGCATCAACATGGTGGGACTCCTATCGCGCCGGGGCCGCGGTGGTTTGCGGCTTGTCCAGCACCTCGCCGTGGAACATCCACACCTTGACGCCGCACGTGCCGTAGGCCGTCATCGCGGTCGCCCGCGCGAAGTCAATGTCGGCGCGCAGCGTGTGGAGGGGAACCCGGCCTTCGCGATACACCTCGTAACGCGCCATTTCGGAACCGCCGAGGCGGCCCGAGCACGCGATGCGGATCCCGAGCGCGCCAGCGCGCATCGAGGACGCAATCGCCTTCTTCATGGCGCGACGGAACGACACGCGCTGCTCGAGCTGCTTCGAGATGTGTTCGGCGACGAGCTGGGCATCCAGATCGGCGCGCTTGATCTCTTCGATGTTGAGCTGCACCTGCTTCTTGGTCAGCGCCTTCATCTCTTCCGACAGCTTGTCGACCTGCTCGCCCTTGCGACCGATCACGAGGCCCGGACGGGCGGTGAAGATGCCGATCGTGACCTTCTCGCCCTTGCGCTCGATCGTGATCTTGGAGATGCCGGCCTGATACAGGCGCTTCTTCAGATAGCGCTTGATCAGCAGGTCCTCCTTGAGAAGCTCCGCGTAGTTGCGCTTGGCGAACCAGCGCGACTCCCACGTCTTCACGATCCCGAGTCGAAGGCCGATGGGATGCGTTTTCTGACCCATGGCTACTCCTTGGTCGCCACGGTCACCGTCACGTGACTCGTGCGCTTGAGCAACGGCGTGGCGCGGCCCTGTGCGCGCGGCAGCCAACGCTTGAGCGTGGGCCCCGCGCCGACGATGGCGCCTTTGACGTACAGCTGTTCGAGGCGCACGTGCCCACCCTGCAGCGCGTTCGCCACCGCCGACTTCAGCACCTTCTGCACGATGCGCGCCCCGTACTTGGGCGTGAACTGCAGGGTGGTCTGAGCCGACTCGACGTTCATGCCCCGGATGAGACCGAGCACCTGATTGCACTTGCGCGGAGTGATCCGCACGTAACGCTGGATCGCTTTGGCTTCCATGGTCACGCCTTTGCCGGTGCCGCAGACTTCTCGGCCGAATGGCCATGTCCGCGGAAGACTCGGGTGGGCACGAACTCACCGAGCTTGTGGCCCACCATGTTTTCGGTCACGTAGATCGGAATGAACTTGTTGCCGTTGTGCACGGCGAGCGTGTGGCCGACGAACTCCGGCAGAATCGTGCAGCGGCGTGCCCACGTCTTCAGCACACGCTTCTCGCCGCTGCGATTCATGCCCTCGATCTTTCGAACGAGGGAGTCGACGACGTACGGTCCCTTCTTTACGGAACGCGGCATGGTCCTCGGCTCCTTACTACTTCTTCCGTCGGCGCACGATGAGCGAGTCGCTCAACTTGCGCTTCCGAGTCTTGAGACCCTTCGTGATCTTGCCCCACGGCGAACACGGATGACGGCCGCCCGAGGTCTTACCCTCGCCGCCGCCCATCGGATGATCCACGGGGTTCATTGCGACACCGCGCACGCTCGGATTGCGGCCGAGCCAGCGCGAGCGACCAGCCTTGCCGATCGAAACGTTCTCGTGATCCAGGTTGCCGACCTGGCCGACCACGGCGCGGCAGTTCACGTGGAAGCTGCGCACCTCGCCGGACGGCAGCCGCAGCTGCGCGTAGTCGCCTTCCTTCGCCATCAACTGACAGAACGAGCCGGCAGCGCGTGCGACGCGCGAGTTGCGACCCGGCATCAATTCCAGATTGTGTACGTTGGTACCGACTGGAATCGCGCGCAGCGGCAGACAATTGCCGGGCTTGATCTCGGCGTCGAGACCCGACTGCACGATCTCGCCCACCTTCAACCCGTCGGGCGCGATGATGTAGCGGCGCTCGCCGTCGAAGTAGTTCAGAAGCGCGATGCGCGCCGAGCGACTCGGGTCGTACTCGATGCTCGCCACCCGCGCCGGGATCCCGTCCTTGGTGCGACGGAAGTCGATGATGCGGTAGCGCTGCTTGTGGCCCCCGCCGATCCAGCGCATCGAGACGTGGCCGTAGTTGTCGCGGCCGCCGGTCTTGCGGATCGGCTCGGTCAGCGACTTGAGCGGACTCCGGCGCGTGATCTCTTTGTAGTCCGGCACCACGGTGTGCCGCAGCGACGGCGTCAACGGTCGGAATTTTTTGAGACCCATGGTCGATTCCCCGGGCTAGATCTGCTCGAACAGCTCGATCTTCTGATCGGGCTGGAGCGTGATCACGGCCTTTTTCCAGTCATTGCGTCGGCCGGCAAAGCGGCCCATCCGCTTGATCTTTCCACGAATCTGCATGGTGCGGACCTGCGCCACCTTCACATGGAAGATGGACTCGACCGCACGCTTGATCTCGATCTTGTTCGCCTCGCGCGCCACCTCGAAGGTGTACGCGTTGCGCATCTCACGCAACTCGGTGCCCTTCTCGGTGATCAGCACTTTGCGGACGACGGAACGCGGGTCTTTCATTTGACGAAGACCTCCTTCATACGCGCCAGGCCGGTCTCGGTCACCAGCAGCAGGTCGCACGCCAGCAGCTCGTACGGATTCACCTGGTGCGCGAGCGTGGTGCGCAGATTGCGGAGGTTGCGGCACGACTTGACGACGTTCACATCGGGCGAGTCGAGCACCAGCAACGTCTTCTTGCCTTCGGCGCCCAGCTTGCGAAGCGTCGCCGCCATGAGCGAGGTCTTCGGAACGTCGAAGTGCAGCGGCGCGAGGACCAGCACCGCGTTTTCGCTCGCCTTGAGCGACAGCGCCGAGGCGAGCGCCTTGCGACGCTGTCCGCGCGGCATCTCGGTGCGATAGCTGCGCGGATCCGGACCGAACGCACGACCGCCGCCCGGCATCAGCGGGGACGTGTTCGAGCCCTGGCGCGCACGTCCGGTGCCCTTCTGCTTGAACGGCTTTCTGCCGCCGCCCGACACCTCGCCGCGGTTCTTCACCTTGGCGGTGCCCTGGCGCTGGTTTCCGAGGTAGCGCTTCACCGACGCCCACAACAGGTGCTCGTGCACCTGCTGCCCGAACAACTCCTCGGGGAGCGCGGCGGTGCCGTTCTCGCTGCCGTCCATCGCGTAACGCTTCGCGTTCATCGCACCACCCGCTTCTTCACGAACACCAGGCCATTGACGGGGCCCGGCACCGCGCCGCGAACCAGCAGCAGGTTCTGCTCGGTGTCGATCGCCACGACCTTGAGGTTGTTGATGGTCAGGTTGACGCCACCCATGCGGCCCGGCAGACGCTTGCCCTTGATGACGCGCGACGGGAACGCCGATGCGCCGATCGAGCCCGGCTGCTTGCCGAACGTGGGTCCGTGCGAAGCGTGACCGCTGACGAAGCCGTAGCGCTTGACGACGCCCTGGAAGCCGCGGCCTTTCGTGACGCCCTGGACGTCGACGCTCTGTCCGGGCTCGAACAGCGAGACCGTGAGGCTCTGGCCGGGCTGGAATTCGGAGGCATCCTCGACTCGGAATTCCTTCACGTACCGCGACGGCGGCAGATTGCGCGTCTTGAACTGCCCGAGCACCGGGCGCAGAAAGCGACTCTCTTTGTTGGTGCCGAAGCCGAGCTGCACCGCCGAGTAGCCGTTGCGCTCGGGAGTGCGCACTTCGGTCACCGTGCACGGGCCGGCCTCGATCACGGTCACGGGAAGGACATCGCCCCTCTCGTTGTAGATCTGGGTCATGCCCACTTTCTTACCGATCAATCCAATCATGTCATCGCCCGCGTCGGGTCTCCGCACGTCGGTCCGGCATTCGCCAGACCCGGGTGGTCCCCGCGCCGCGCCTCCTGAATGCCTAGGTTTTGATCTCGATGTCGACACCGGCAGGGATGTCGAGCTTCTCGAGTGCTTCCATGGTCTGAGGGGTGGAGCGCGTGATGTCGATGAGCCGCTTGTGCACGCGTCGCTCGAACTGCTCGCGCGACTTCTTGTCGACGTGCGGGCTGCGCAGCACCGTCCAGATCGTCTTCTGAGTCGGGAGCGGAACCGGACCCGAGGTCATCGCTCCGGTACGTCGCGCCGTACGCACGATCTCGGCCGCCGACTGGTCGAGCGTCGCGTGATCGTAAGCCTTGAGCTTGATGCGAATCTTCTGGAGCAGCATCTTCAGACCCCTACTGGATGATGGAGACGACGACGCCGGCGCCGACCGTGCGGCCACCCTCGCGGATCGCGAACCGGAGTCCATCCTCCATCGCGATCGGCGTGATCAGCTCCACTTCCATGTCCACGTTGTCTCCCGGCATCACCATCTCGCGTCCCGCGGGCAGCGTCGCCACCCCCGTCACGTCCGTCGTCCGGAAGTAGAACTGCGGCCGGTACCCGTTGAAGAACGGCGTATGCCGACCGCCCTCCTCCTTCGTCAACACGTACACCGACCCCTTGAACTTCGTGTGCGGCGTGATCGACTTCGGCCACACCACGCACATCCCGCGCTCCACGTCCGTCTTCTCGATCCCGCGCAGCAACAGCCCCACGTTGTCTCCGGCCATCGCCTCGTCCATCGACTTGCGGAACATCTCGACGCCCGTCACCACCGTGTCGCGCGTCTCGCGCAGGCCCACCAGCTCCACCTTGTCGCCCACCTTCACCTTCCCGCGCTCCATTCGACCCGTCGCCACCGTCCCGCGACCCGAGATCGAGAACACGTCCTCCACCGCCATCAGCAGCGGCTTCTCCGTCGCGCGCTCCGGCGTCGGAATGTAGTTGTCCACCGCTTCCATCAGCTTCAGGATCGGCTCGTTCGCCTTCGCGTCCTTGCCGCCCGCGTCCATCGCCACCTTCGCCGAGCCGCGGATCACCGGAATGTCGTCGCCCGGGAACTCGTACTTCTTCAACAGCTCCCGGATCTCCAGCTCCACCAGCTCCAGCAACTCCGGATCGTCCACCATGTCGCACTTGTTCATGAACACCACGATGAACGGCACTCCCACCTGGCGCGCCAGTAGAATGTGCTCCCGCGTCTGAGGCATCGGGCCGTCCGCTGCACTCACCACCAGGATCGCGCCGTCCATCTGCGCGGCTCCCGTGATCATGTTCTTCACGTAGTCCGCGTGTCCCGGGCAGTCCACGTGCGCGTAGTGACGGTTCGCCGTCTCGTACTCCACGTGCGCCGTCGCGATCGTGATCCCGCGCTCCCGCTCTTCCGGCGCGTTGTCGATCGATCCGTAGTCACGAACCATGATCTTCGGGTTGTTCTGCGACAGCACCATCGTGATCGCCGCCGTCAGCGTCGTCTTCCCATGGTCCACGTGCCCGATCGTTCCCACGTTCACGTGCGGCTTGTTTCGCTCAAATTTCGCCTTCGCCATCGGTGGAACCTCCCTGAGCGCGCGTCGCGCGGGTTCGGATTCGCGGCACCCCGTCGCCGGCCTCAGCCGGCCGGGACCGCGGTCCGGAACTTCTAGCCTTTGACCTTCGCCACGATTTCCTCGGCGACCGCCGCCGGGAGCGTCTCGTAGCGCGAGAACTGCATGGAATAGACGGCACGACCCTGAGAAATCGAGCGCATGCGCGTCGCATAGCCGAACATTTCCGCGAGCGGCACCGATGCGGCGATCACGCGCGCTTCCGAGCGCGTGAACATGCCGCCGATGCGGCCACGGCGCGACGAGAGGTCGCCGATGATGTCGCCCATGTACTCCTCGGGCACCACCACCTCGACGTCCATGATCGGTTCGAGCAGGCGCGGTTTGGCTTTGTTGCACGCCTCCTTGAACGCGATCGAACCCGCGATCTTGAATGCCATTTCGGACGAGTCGACCTCGTGGTACGAGCCGTCGAACAGTGTGACCTTGATGTCGACGAGCGGGAAGCCCGCGACGACGCCGCCCTTGAGCGCTTCCTCGATGCCCTTCTCGACCGCCGGGATGTACTCCTTCGGGATCGAGCCGCCCACGATGTCGTTCACGAACTCGAAGCCCTTGCCGGGCTCCTGCGGTTCCACTCGGATCCTCACGTCGGCGAACATGCCCTTACCACCGGTCTGCCGGATGAAGCGGTGCCGCTGCTCGGCCGAAGTCGAAATGGTTTCGCGATACGCGACCTGAGGCTTGCCGACGTTCGCCTGCACGCCGAACTCGCGCATCATCCGGTCCACGATGATCTCGAGGTGAAGCTCGCCCATGCCGGAGATGACGGTCTGCGACGTCTCCTCGTCGGTGCGCACACGGAACGTCGGGTCCTCTTCGGACAGACGCTGCAGCGCATTGGACATCTTCTCCTCGTCCACCTTCGACTTGGGTTCGATTGCAACGTCGACGACCGGCTCGGGGAAGTGCATGGATTCGAGCGCGAGCGGTCGGTCGGTGTCGCACAGCGTATTGCCGGTCGTGACCTTCTTGAAGCCGATGCCGGCCGCGATGTCGCCGGCGAACACCTCGCTGATCTCCTCACGCTTGTTCGCGTGCATCTGCACCAGACGACCGATGCGCTCGTTGCGACCGGTCGCGGCGTTGAGCACGGTGTCGCCGCTCTTGACGGCGCCCGAATAGACGCGGAAGAAGGTCAGACGGCCGACGTAGGGGTCGGTCATGATCTTGAATGCCAGCGCCGAGAACGCTTCCGTGTCGTCGGGCTTGCGTTCGACGTGCAGGAAATCGGGCAGCGACTGACCCATCACCGGCGGCATGTCGACCGGAGCAGGCAGCAAATCGACGACCGCATCGAGCAGCCGCTGAACGCCCTTGTTCTTGAACGCGGAGCCGCACAGCACCGGCGTGATCTCACCCTTGATCGTGCCGTTGCGCAGCGCACGTCGGAGATCGTCGGAGGTGTAGGGCTTCTCGTGCAGGTAGTCGTCGAGCAGCTGCTCGTCGAACTCCGCCACCGCTTCGAGCAGTTGGAAACGCGCCTTGTTCGCAGATTCGACCAGGTCGCGCGGAATGTCGTGGATGTCGATCTTGGTGCCCTGCGAGCCTTCGTCGTAGGTGATCGCCTTCATCTCGACCAGATCGATGGTGCCCTGGAAGATGTCGCCGGCGAACATCGGCACGTGGATCGGCACCGGCTTGGCCCCGAGCCGCTCGCGCATCATCTTGATGACGTTTTCGAAGTCCGCGCCGACGCGGTCCATTTTGTTGACGAACGCGATGCGCGGGACTTTGTACTTGTCGGCCTGCCGCCACACGGTCTCGGACTGAGGCTCCACGCCGCCGACCGCACAGAACACCGCGACCGCTCCGTCGAGAACGCGCAGGCTGCGCTCGACCTCGACCGTGAAGTCGACGTGTCCGGGCGTGTCGATGATGTTGATGCGGTGATCGCGCCACATGCAGGTCGTCGCGGCCGAGGTGATGGTGATCCCGCGCTCACGCTCCTGCTCCATCCAGTCCATCGTGGCGCCGCCCTCGTGGACTTCGCCCGTGCGGTGGATGCGGCCCGTATAGAACAACACGCGCTCGGTCAAGGTGGTCTTGCCGGCGTCGATATGGGCCATGATCCCGATGTTCCGGTATCGATTGAGCGGAGTCTGCCGAGCCATCTGCTTGAAAACCTCGATTGAGCGGCCTGCCTGAATGCGTCGCGACACCACACGCGTTTCCGATGAGGAACACGCGGTGGTGCGTCGATGATGTTTGCGCCGGCGATGCGAAAGTCCGGGAGGTCGGCAGAGCCGAGTCCCGAGCCCAGGTCGGAGTGGATCCGACCTTCAACGCGAGCGAATTACCAGCGGTAGTGTGCGAAGGCCTTGTTGGCCTCGGCCATCTTGTGCGTGTCTTCGCGCTTCTTGACTGCGCCACCTTCGTTCCGGGACGCGGCCAGGACCTCGTTCGCGAACTTCTCCGTGAACGAGTGATCCGTGCGCTGACGCGAATACAGAATGAGCCAGCGGATCGCGAGCGCGTTGCGACGGTCCGGTCGCACTTCGACGGGCACCTGATAATTGGCGCCGCCGACACGACGAGACTTCACTTCGAGCACCGGCTTGACGTTGGTCATCGCCTGCTTCAGAACGGTCATGGCATCCTGACCGCCCTTCTGCTCGACGATGTCCATGGCGCCATAGAACGTGCGCTCGGCAACGGAACGCTTCCCCGCACTCATGATCGCGTTGATGATGCGCGTGACGAGCACGTTGTCGAATCTGGGGTCCCCCGGCAGATCGTGCCGCGGAACTGAGCCTTTACGAGGCATGTGTCGACTTCCTCTCCACCTTCGGGCCGGACGTCGAGTGCGTTGCGCACCCATCCGTCAACGGCCAACACGACGCGCGGACCATGGCCCGGTGGGCCACCGTCCGCCGTATCGATTGTGCCCTTACTTCGACTTCGTGCCGTACTTGGACCGGCTCTGCTTGCGTCCGTTCACGCCGCTGGCGTCGAGTGCGCCGCGCACGATGTGGTACCGGACACCCGGCAGGTCCTTCACACGACCTCCCCGCACCAGCACGATCGAGTGCTCCTGCAGGTTGTGCCCCTCGCCCGGGATGTAGCACGTCACCTCGATCCCGTTCTGCAACCGCACACGTGCCACCTTGCGTAGCGCCGAGTTCGGCTTCTTGGGCGTGGTCGTGTAGACACGAGTGCAGACCCCGCGCTTCTGGGGAGCCCCCTTGAGCGCAGGCGCACCGGTCTTCGTCTTCACCGGCTTCCGCCCGTGGCGGACAAGCTGGTTCAACGTAGGCACAAAAATCCTCCAGCCTTCTGTCGAATAAGGGATTGCGCGGTCAGGCAGGCCACGGCATCCGTGAAGGAACAGCATGCGCCGTTGCCGCGCAGGCCGGGGAATCTACGAGAGTTAGCTTAGGACTGTCAAGCCGATTTTGCCCCTTCACCCAGTGGCTCCTCGAGCCCCTCCGAAGTCTGACGCTCGGAATCGAGCTTGAGCTTGCGGTAGGCCGACATGCCGGTTCCAGCCGGGATCAGGTGTCCGATGATCACGTTTTCCTTGAGACCGCGCAGATAGTCCACCTTACCGTGGACCGCCGCCTCGGTGAGCACCCGGGTCGTCTCCTGGAACGAAGCCGCCGAAATGAAGCTCTCGGTCGACAGCGACGCCTTGGTGATGCCGAGCAGCAGGGGCTTGAAGGTGGCCGGCTGCTGACCCTCCTTCAGGATGCGCTCGTTCTCCTCGAGTACGACCAGGCGATCGACCGCCTCGCCCTCCAGGAACACCGTGTCGCCCGGATCCTCGATGCGCACCTTCTGCAGCATCTGACGCACGATCGTTTCGATGTGCTTGTCGTCGATGCGAACTCCCTGCAGTCGGTAGACCTCCTGGATCTCGTTGACCAGGTACTCCTGCACTTCTTCGATCCCCTTGATCGCCAGCACGTCGTGCGGATTGATCGGGCCCTCGGTCAGACGGTCTCCCGCCCGCACCACGCTGCCCTCCTGCACGTGCAAGTGGCGTCCCTGCGGGATCTGGTACTCGCGCGTGTCTCCATCCTCGGCGCGCACGATTAGCTTGCGCATGCCGCGGGTGACGCCGCCGAACTCCACGCGACCATCGATCTCGGTGATGATCGAGGCGTCCTTCGGACGCCGCGCTTCGAACAGCTCGGCCACGCGCGGCAGACCGCCCGTGATGTCGCGCGTCTTCGAAGCTTCGCGACGCGTCTTGACGAGCGGATCGCCGGCCACGACCGCCTGGCCGTCGCGCACTTCGAGGCGCGCACCGGTCGGCAGCGGATAGTGAGCGAGCTTGGCGCCGCTGCCGGTGTCGATGATGTCGATCGCCGGCTGCAGCTCCTTGTTTCGGTCTTCCATGATGACGAGCAGCTTCATGCCCGACGTGTCGTCGACTTCGTCGCGAACGGTGACCTTCTCCTTGACGTCGACGAATCGCACGACGCCGCTCTTCTCGGAGATCACCGGCACGTTGTAGACGTCCCACTCGAACAGCGCCTGCTCGTTGTCGACGTGCTGGCCGTCGGCGACGTAGAGATGTGCGCCGTAGGGCACCGAGTAGCGCTGCCGCGCGCGGCCGTCGGAATCTAGCAACTCGATCTCGCCGGAGCGGCTGACGGCGACCCACACCGATGCACCGGTGCTCTCGGTTGCACGTGCGAACGACACGACTTCGAGGCTCTGGAACCGCACCAGGCCCGCTTCCTTCGACAGCGTGCGCGACTGCTCGACGATTCGGCTCGCCGTGCCGCCGATATGGAAGGTGCGCAGCGTGAGCTGCGTACCCGGCTCGCCGATCGACTGCGCCGCGATCACGCCGACCGCTTCGCCGAGGTCCACCGGGCGTCCAGTCGCGAGGTTGCGGCCGTAGCATTTGCCGCATGCTCCGCGCCGTGCGTCGCAGGTCAACACCGAGCGGATGCGGATCTTGTCGAGACCCGCCTTGGCCGCCGCGTCGATGCTCGCCGCGATCGCTTCGTCGATCAGCTCGCCGGCCTCGACGATGCGCTCGTTCGAGATCGGGTGGAGCACGTCTTCGGAGGCGACGCGACCCAGGATGCGGTCCGCGAGCGGCTCGATGATGTCCTCGCCGTCCTTCAGAGCGCCGACCGAGAGACCGCGGATGGTGCCGCAGTCCGGCTCGTTGATGATGACGTCCTGCGCCACGTCGACCAGTCGACGCGTGAGGTAGCCGGCGTCGGCGGTCTTGAGTGCGGTGTCCGCGAGTCCCTTGCGAGCGCCGTGCGTCGAGATGAAGTACTCGAGCACGTCGAGACCTTCCTTGAAGTTGTGAATGACCGGGGACTCGATGATTTCGCCGAGACCGCCGGTGATCTTCTTCTGTGGCTTCGCCATCAGACCGCGCATGCCGGCGAGCTGACGCACCTGCTCGCGATTACCGCGCGAACCGGAGTCAGCCATCATGAAGATCGGGTTGAAGCCCTCGCGGTCCTTGGACAGACCGTCGAAGGTGATCTCCTCGACCTCGGTCATGGCGTGCTGCCAGGTGTCGATCACCTTGTTGTAGCGCTCGCCTTCGGTGATGACGCCGCGGCGATAGTTCAGATTGATGCGCTCCACCGCTGCCAGCGACTTCTGGATGATCTCTTCCTTCTCGGGCGGAATGCGCACGTCGTCGATACCGACCGTGAAGCCGGCCGAGGTGGCGTACTTGAAGCCGAGATCCTTGAGCTGATCGAGCAATTCGGCGGTCGCCGCCGGACCGAGCCGCGAATAGCAGTCGCCGACCAGGCCCTCGAGCCGCTTCTTGTCCATGGTCTGGTTGAGGAACTCGAGCGCCTCCGGCACCACTTCGTTGAAGAGCACGCGGCCGGGCGTGGTCTCGAGATAGCCATGCTTGCCGACCGCGTTGCGCGGCAGGTTCAGTCCGGTCGCGCGCACCGCCACGTAACCGTGGAGCGGCACCTCGCCGTTGTCATAGGCTGCCCGCACCTCGCCGGCGCTCGAGAACATGCGCAGTCGGCGCGGATCGTCCGCCTCGAGCTTCGCCTTGGTCCCGGCGACGCGCGGATTCGGAGTGTCGCCGCGTGACTTGGTGAGGTAGTGACAGCCGAGCACGATGTCCTGGTTCGGCGTCGCGAGCGGACGCCCGTGCGCCGGCGACAGAATGTTGTTCGAGGACAGCATCAGCAGGCTGGTCTCGATCTGCGCCTCGAACGACAGCGGCACGTGGACGGCCATCTGGTCGCCGTCGAAGTCGGCGTTGAACGCCTGGCACACCAGCGGATGGATCTTGATCGCCTTGCCCTCGACCAGCACCGGCTCGAAGCCCTGAATGCCGAGACGATGGAGCGTGGGCGCACGGTTCAGCAGCACCGGATGGTTCTCGATGATCTCGCCGAGGATGTCCCACACTTCGGGCTTCTCGCGCTCGACCAGCCGCTTCGCGCTCTTGACCGTCTGCACGTAGCCGCGGTCCTCGAGCTTGCGAATGATGAACGGCTTGAACAGCTCGAGCGCCATGTTCTTCGGGAGCCCGCACTGATTGAGCTTCAGCTCCGGGCCGACGACGATCACGGAACGACCCGAATAGTCGACGCGCTTGCCGAGCAGGTTCTGCCGGAACCGGCCCTGCTTGCCCTTGAGCATGTCGCTGAGACTCTTGAGCGGGCGGTTGCCCTGGCCACGCACGGCGCGGCTGCGGCGGCCGTTGTCGAACAGCGCGTCGACGGCCTCCTGCAGCATGCGCTTCTCGTTGCGCAGGATGACTTCCGGCGCCTTGATGTCCATGAGCTTCTTGAGTCGGTTGTTGCGGTTGATCACGCGACGGTAGAGATCGTTGAGATCCGAGGTCGCGAACCGTCCGCCCTCGAGCGGCACCAGCGGGCGCAGATCCGGCGGCAGCACCGGAACGCACTCGAGAATCATCCACTCCGGACGATTTCCGCTGTGGCGGAACGCCTCGACGATGCGGAGGCGCTTGAGCGTCTCCTTCTTGCGCTGCACCGAGGTCTCGATCTTCGCCTTGGCGCGCAGATCGGCCTGCAGTTCTTCCAGGTCGAGCTCGGACAGCAGGTCGCGGATCGCCTCGGCGCCCATCTTGGACTTGAGGCCGGACTCCGGCTGCTCTTCCATCACTTCGTTGTACTGGTCCTCGGTGATGATCTCCTTCTTCTTGAATCCGGTCTTGCCCGGATCGATCACCACGTACGACTCGTAGTACAGGATGCGCTCGAGGTCACGGATGCTCATGTCGAGCAGGTGACCGATGCGCGACGGCACGCCCTTGAAGAACCAGATGTGCGAGACCGGCACGGCGAGCTGGATGTGACCGAGCCGCTCGCGCCGCACCTTCGCCTGCGTCACCTCGACGCCGCAGCGATCGCAGATCACGCCGCGGTAGCGGATGCGCTTGTACTTGCCGCAGTTGCACTCCCAGTCCTTGACCGGGCCGAAGATCTTCTCGCAGAACAAGCCGTCCTTCTCGGGCTTGAACGAGCGATAGTTGATCGTCTCCGGCTTCGTGACCTCGCCGTGCGACCAGCTGCGAATCACGTCCGGCGACGCCAGCCGGATACGGATGGCGTTGAACGAGGCGCGGCGGCGCTGATCGTGCTCCTCCAGTCGGCTGAGGCCCAACTTGCCTGCGGCCATGTTCAGCGGCGACTGCAGTTCGGTGTCCTGGATCATCGATTCTCCCTCGGTCCGTTGGTGACGGCCGGCTTCCGGTGTGGCACCGGGCCGGGCGACGTCACGCCGCCGCGCGCATCAGACTTCTTCGAATTGGACCTCCAGGCACAAGCTCTGGAGTTCCTTTACGAGCACGTTGAATGACTCCGGCGTCCCCGGTTCGGGTGGATTCTCGCCCTTCACGATGGCTTCGTAGATGCGCGACCGTCCGGCCACGTCGTCGCTCTTGACCGTCAGCAATTCCTGCAGCGTGTAGGCCGCGCCGTAGGCTTCGAGCGCCCACACTTCCATTTCTCCGAAGCGCTGACCGCCGAACTGCGCCTTGCCGCCCAGCGGCTGCTGGGTCACGAGCGAGTAGGGGCCGGTCGAACGCGCGTGGATCTTGTCATCCACGAGATGGCTGAGCTTGAGCATGTAGAGGTAGCCCACGCACACCCGCTGATCGAACGATTCGCCGCTGCGGCCGTCGTGCAGCACGGACTTTCCATCTTCCGGCAGGCCCGCCGTCTTGAGCTCGGCTTTGATCTCGTCGACGCTCGCCCCGGCGAACACCGGCGTCGCGCAGTTGTAGCCCAGCGAGTGCGCGGCCCAGCCGAGATGCGTCTCGAGCACCTGCCCGATGTTCATGCGCGAAGGCACGCCGAGCGGGTTCAACACGATTTCGACCGGCGACCCTTCGGGGAGGTACGGCAGGTCCTCCTCCGGCAGGATCTTGGCGACCACGCCCTTGTTGCCGTGGCGGCCGGCCATCTTGTCACCCACCGACAGCTTGCGCTTCTTCGCGATGTAGACCTTCACGAGCTTGACCACGCCGGGCGGGAGTTCGTCGCCTCGCGTGACCTTCTCGATCTCCTTTTCGAGTTCCTTCTCGCAGCGGCTGAACGCCGACTGCGCGCCGTCCATTACCGCCCAGAAGCGCTCGTTGATACGCGCCTCGTCGGTGACCGGCGTGCCCCATGCGAGGTCGTCGAGATCGACCTCGACCAGGAAGTCGCTCGAGTACTTGCGGCCCTTGCGCGCGATCGGCTCGCCGCTCGACGCACTGCGCAACACGTTGACGAGCTGCTCGTCGAGCACCTGGCTGACGGTCGCGAGGCGCACGTCGGCGACTCGCTCACGCTCTTTCTTCGACTCGCGGCGCAGCTTGTCGATCTTCTTCTTCTCCTGCTGCTTGGTGCCCTCGTCCTTCTCGCGGCGCGAGAACACCTTGATGTCGATCACGATGCCGTCCATGCCGGGCGGTGCCTTGAGCGACGCGTCGCGCACGTCGCCGGCCTTGTCGCCGAAGATCGCCTTGAGCAGGCGCTCCTCGGGGGACAATTCCTGCTCGCCCTTCGGCGTCACCTTGCCGACCAGGATGTCGCCCTGGCGCACGCGGGCGCCGATTCGGATCACGCCTTCTTCATCGAGATTCTTGACCGCATCCTCGGACACGTTCGGAATCTCGCGCGTGATCTCTTCGACGCCGCGCTTGGTGTCGCGCACCTGCAGTTCGAATTCTTCGATGTGGATCGAGGTGAACATGTCCTCCTTGATGAGCTTCTCGCTCACCAGGATGGCATCCTCGAAGTTGTAGCCGCCCCACGGCATGAAGGCGACCAGGCAGTTGCGGCCCAGTGCCAGCTCGCCATCGCGGGTGGCCGGGCCGTCCGCGATGACCTGGCCCTTCTTGACCTTCTGTCCTTCCGCGACGACCGGACGCTGATTGAGGCAAGTGTCCTGATTCGAGCGTCGGAACTTCACCAGCCGGTAGATGTCGAGATTCGGCTGCTCGCTGTAGTCGACCGGCGGCTCGTCCTCGTCACGCTCGTAGCGCACCGCGATCATCTCGCCCGACACGAACTCGACCACGCCGGAGCGACGCGAGAGCACCAGCGCTCCCGAGTCGACCGCGACCTTCTCTTCGAGCCCGGTGCCCACGAGCGGGGCCTCGGTCTGCAGCAACGGCACCGCCTGGCGCTGCATGTTCGAACCCATCAGCGCACGATTCGCGTCGTCGTGTTCGAGGAATGGAATCAGCGCCGCGGCCGGCGAAACCAGCTGGATCGGCGAGACGTCCATGTACTCGACCACGCGGCGGTCGATTGTCGGGTACTCACCGCGATGACGCACGGTGAGCATCTCGGGATCGATGGTGCCGGAACGCACGTCGAACGGCGTGTTCGCCGGTGCGATGTGCGCGCGGTCCTCGATGTCGGCGGCCAGGAATTCGGGCTTCTTGCGATCGACGATGCCGTCGTTGACCCGGAAGTACGGGGTCTCGAGGAATCCGAACTCGTTGACCCGCGCATACGTCGACAGCGACGAGATCAGGCCGATGTTCGGGCCTTCCGGCGTCTCGATCGGGCACACGCGGCCGTAATGCGTGTAGTGGACGTCGCGAACCTCGAAGCCGGCGCGATCGCGCGTGAGGCCGCCCGGTCCGAGCGCCGACAGGCGGCGCTTGTTCGTGAGCTCCGCGAGCGGGTTGGTCTGGTCCATGAACTGCGAGAGCTGCGATGACCCGAAGAAGCTCTGGATCACCGCGGAGATCGTCCGCGAGTTCACCAGGTCCATCGGCGTGACGTTTTCCTGGTCCTGAAGCGACATGCGCTCGCGAATGATGCGGGCCATGCGCGCCAGTCCGATGTTGAACTGGTTCGCGAGCAGCTCGCCGACCGAGCGCACGCGCCGGTTGCCGAGATGATCGATGTCGTCCGTGACCGCCTGATCGGAACCGCGATCGGTGACCAGTTCGCCGCCGGTGCGCAGCATCACCAGGTACTTCACGATGACGATGAAGTCTTCGCGGCACAGGGTGGTGTGGTTGAGATCCGGGATGCCGAGGCCGAGGCGCTTGCGCACCTCGCGGTTCGGCAGCAGATACTCGTGCGGGAGCTTCTGGTTGAGCTTGTAGCGCCCCACCCGCGCCAGGTCGTAGCGCTTCGGATTGAAGAACAGCTTGTTGAGGATTTCGCGCGCCGAATCCGCCCGCGGCGGCTCACCCGGGCGCAGCAGGTTGTAGATGCGGTGGAGCGCATCCTCCTGCGAACGCGTCGGATCCTTGCGCAGCGTGTTGCGGATCAGGTCGGCTTCGTCCTGCTTCGGAATGAGGTAGACCTCGAGCGTCTCGAGCCCGGCGCGCTTGATGACCTCGATCTTCTCGGCCGTCAGCTCGTCGTTGGCCTCGAGCAGGATCTCCCCGGTCGCGTCGTCGGCCAGGTCCTGGGCGCAGATCCGTCCGAGCGCCGCCTCGGCCTTCTTGCCCTTCACGTCGACGGCCTCGCGCTCGTAGAACAGGTCGAGGATCTCGCGATCTCCGACGAAGCCCAGTGCGCGCAGCAGAACCGTGACCGGAAGCTTGCGCTTGCGATCGATGTGCACGTGCATGATGTCGTTCACGTCGAGGCTGAACTCCACCCATGAGCCGCGGTACGGAATGATGCGGGCCGAGAACAGCAGCTTGCCGTTCGGATGCGTCAGCTCGTCGAAGAACACACCCGGCGAACGATGGAGCTGCGAAACGATCACGCGCTCCGCGCCGTTGATGATGAAGGTGCCGCTGTCGGTGATGAGCGGCAGCTCGCCGAGGTACACCTCCTGCTCGATCACGTCCTTGTCGCGTTTGACCCCGTCGACTTCTTCGCGGGTCATGAGGCGCATGCGCGCTTTGAGCGGCGCCGAGAACGAGAGATCGCGCTCGATGCACTCCGTCACCGTGTACTTCGGCTCGCCGATCTCGTAGCCGACGAAGTCGAGCGCGAACAGCTCGCGCGGGTCGGAGATCGGGAACACCCCGGTGAACACCTCCTGCAGCCCCTCGTTGCGGCGGCGCAGGGGGTCCAGGTCCATCTGAAGGAAGTCGCGGAAGCTCTTGAGCTGGACCTCGAGCAGATTCGGAATCTGAAGGTTCCACTCGCGGTCGATCTTGCTGAAGCTCTTCCGTTCCTTACGGCGTACTGTCTTCAAGGGCTTCCCGCCTTTCTCGATGGGATGCGCACGCTGCCGCCGACGACGAATCCGATCCCGCCGTCCGATCGAATCGTCGGAGCGCGAGATGCGGAACAGGCCCCGGATCGTTCCACGTCGGCGGAATCGATCCGGGCCGCGTCGGCCACCCACACGGTGCCGAAGGTCGGATTACTTGATCTCGACGGACGCGCCCTGCTCCTCCAGCGCCGCCTTCATCTTCGCGGCTTCTTCCTTGCTGACGCCGTCCTTCACGTTCTTCGGGGCGCCGTCCACCAGGTCCTTCGCCTCCTTGAGGCCGAGACCGGTCAGCTCGCGCACCACCTTGATGACCTGAATCTTCTTGTCGCCCGCGCCGGTCAGCACCACCGCGAACTCGGTCTTCTCTTCGACGGCCGCGCCGGCGCCGGCCATGCCACCCATCGGCATCGCCATCATCGGGGCCGCGGCGGTGACGCCGAACTTGTCTTCGAACTTGGTCTTGAGCTCGGAGAGCTCGAGCACGGTCATGTTTCCGATGAGGTCGAGAACCTGATCGATCGAGGCGGACATGGGTTGGATCTCCTTCCGATACGGGTGTGGCGTGGATTGAACACTTGGAACGGGGCGCGAAGGCCCCGGTGATTGCTCGGGATCAGGACGCCTTGGATCGTTCGCGCTCGAGCGCGTCGGCCATGAGGGCCGGCACACGCAGCGCGGCTTCGACCGCGGCGAGGAACTGCGTCATCGGAGCGATGAATGTTCCGAGGACCTGCTGCAGCAACACCTCGCGGCTCGGCAGTGACGCCAGCACCGCGATCGCCTTGTCGTCGTACAGGCGGCCGTTCACGACCGCGGCCTTCACCTTGGGACGTTCGTGTTCCTTCGCGAACGTCACCAGCACGCGCGCCGGCGAAACGTCGTCGCGCTTGCTGTACACCAGGCCGGTGTTCCCGACCAGATACTCGTCGAGCTGCTGAATACCGTTCGCATGGAACGCGCGGCGCAGCAGCGTGTTCTTGAGAACCTTGAAGCGAATGTCCTCCTCGCGGCACTTCTTGCGGAGCAACGAAAGCTTCTCGACGCTCATGCCGCTGAAGTCGGCGAGGAACAGACCATTCACACCGCTCAGATCCGAGACGGCCTTCGCAACGGTGTCCACCTTTTCCTGGGTCGGCATCGTGGGCTCCTAGACCCCCAACCCGGAGGCGACCGCCACGGGGTCCAGCATGATGCCGGGTCCCATGGTGGAGCTCAGAGTGAGGCTCTTGATGTACGTGCCCTTGGTTGCCTGCGGCTTCGCGCGCAACAGCTCGCGAAGGAAGGTGGTCATGTTCTCGAGCAGATGAGCCTCGGCAAACGAAGCCTTGCCGACCGGAGCGTGCACGTTGGCGCCCTTGTCGACACGGAATTCGATCTTGCCGGCCTTGAGTTCCTTCACGGCCTTCGCCACGTCGAACGTGACCGTGCCGCTCTTCGGATTCGGCATCAGCCCGCGCGGGCCGAGCACCTTTCCGAGCTTGCCGACCTCACCCATCATGTCGGGCGTGGCGATGATCGCGTCGATTTCGAGCCAGCCGCCCTGGATCTTCTGGACGTAGTCCTCGGCTCCGACGTGTTCGGCGCCCGCCGCCTGCGCCTCTTTCTGCTTGTCGGCCTTCGCGAGCACCAGCACTCGCAGCTTCTTGCCGGTTCCGTGCGGCAGTACGACGGTGCCGCGAACCAGCTGATCGGAATGGCGAGGGTCCACTCCGAGGTGCGACGAAACCACGATGGTCTCGTCGAACTTCGCGCGCGAGGTCTGCTTCACCAGTCGAACGGCCTCGGCCAGGTCTTTGACCTGTCCGGCCTTCACGACGAGATCAGCGGAGGCGCGATACTTCTTGCCGTGCTGCATCGTCCCTCCCGTGGTGCGAGCGTGACGGGGATGCCGTCACTCCCACGTGATTTGAGTTCAACCGCACGCCGGCACGAACCGCGAGGCTCGCGACGGCGTTCGGATCAGTTGCCGCCTTCTTCTTCGACCGCCTCGAGTTCGGCCTCCGTGGCATAGCCTTCCCTGACCACCCAGTCGAGCGTGTCGAAGAAATCGTTGATGCTGGCTCCCGGAGTACGAGCCACGCGATCACGAACGATGTCGTAGATCTCGCGCGGGGTCTTTCCTCTGAGGAGCAGATCAGCGTCTGCCTTTTCCAGGCGCACCATTTCGGTTCCTTCCCTTCCCTAGTCCGCGATATCGATGCCCATGCTGCGGGCGGTTCCCATGACCATGCGTTCGGCCGCCTCGACGGAGGCCGAATTCAGATCGGGGGCTTTGAGCTCGGCGATCTCACGGACCTGTGCGCGGGTCACCGTCCCAACCTTGGTGCGATTGGGAACTCCGGAGCCCTTCGCCAGGCCCGCCGAACGCTTGAGCAGAATCGCAGCCGGCGGGGTCTTCGTGATGAACGTGAACGAACGGTCGTTGTAGACGGTGATGACGACCGGGATGACCAGACCCGTCTGATGCTGCGTGCGGGCGTTGAACTGCTTGCAGAACTCCATGATGTTGATGCCGTGCTGACCGAGCGCCGGTCCCACCGGCGGAGCCGGTGTCGCGTTGCCCGCATTGCACTGCAGCTTCACCATGGCCTGGATCGGCTTCGCCATCGGACTTGCTCCTCAGCGGGCGCGGAACGCCCGACTCACACCGGTTGAACTTGAAGGAAATCGAGCTCCACCGGGGTCGCGCGACCGAAGATGCTGACCATCACCTTCACCTTGCCGCGCTCGTTGTTCACTTCATCCACCACGCCGGAGAACGCGCTGAACGGCCCGTCCACCACCCGCACGTGATCGCCCACTCGGAACGTCACGGTCGGCACCGGCTTGTTCTTCGTCTGTTCCATCTGTCCGAGAATCCGCCGCACCTCGTTCTCCTTGAGGGCGACGGCGCTCTGGCCCGAACCGATGAAACGCGTCACGCCCGGCACGTTCTGCACCAGGTGTCGCGTTTCGTCGTCGAGCTCCATTTCGACCATCACGTAGGACGGAAACGTCTTCCGCTTCGTGATCTTTCGCTTTCCATCTTTCATCTCAGCGAAGTCCTCGGTCGCGACCAGAATCTGACCGAAGCGCTCCGCGAGCCCGGCGGCCCCGATCGCCTTCTCGAGGTTCGTCTTGACCTTGTTCTCGTGACCCGAATACGTGTGGATCACGTACCACTTCTTGTCCATGAGAACTCTCGTTCGCCGGGAGCCCTCCCGGCGGTTGGTGCGGTCGCGGCCCTCGGCCGCGCCCGCCTACGCGATCAGCCGAACAGCCTGGACAGTCCGAAGTTCAGAATGCGGTCGACGACTCCAATGAATGCCGACACGATCAGCACCGTCACGATCACGACGACCGTCGAATCGCGCAGCTCCTCACGAGTCGGCCAGCTCACGCGGCCGACCTCGACTCGCACGTCCTTCACGAACTCCTGAATTTTCTCGGTCCAAGACATTTCGTCGTTCCTCGGTCTTCACCGGCTCCCGATCGGCCGGCGTCGTCCCCGCTGATCCGCGCCACCGCCTCGCCCCGCCCGAAAGATGGCAGGCCTGGAGGGATTCGAACCCCCGACACCCGGTTTTGGAGACCGGTGCTCTAGCCAGGCTGAGCTACAGGCCTACCTCTGCCGTCCCACCGTCCACTTCGGACGCGTCAGCGCGTTTCCTTGTGCGGCGTGTGCTTGCGACAGCTCGGGCAGAACTTCTTGAATTCGACGCGGTCCGGATGCAGCCGCTTGTTCTTCTTCGTGATGTAGTTGCGCCGCTTGCAGTCGTTGCACGCGAGCGTCACTTGGTCGCGCATGGCACTCGTCCTCTCTGAACCACGTCTACTGGATGATGGAGACGACGACGCCGGCGCCGACCGTGCGGCCACCCTCGCGGATCGCGAACCGGAGTCCATCCTCCATCGCGATCGGCGTGATCAGCTCCACTTCCATGTCCACGTTGTCTCCCGGCATCACCATCTCGCGTCCCGCGGGCAGCGTCGCCACCCCCGTCACGTCCGTCGTCCGGAAGTAGAACTGCGGCCGGTACCCGTTGAAGAACGGCGTATGCCGACCGCCCTCCTCCTTCGTCAACACGTACACCGACCCCTTGAACTTCGTGTGCGGCGTGATCGACTTCGGCCACACCACGCACATCCCGCGCTCCACGTCCGTCTTCTCGATCCCGCGCAGCAACAGCCCCACGTTGTCTCCGGCCATCGCCTCGTCCATCGACTTGCGGAACATCTCGACGCCCGTCACCACCGTGTCGCGCGTCTCGCGCAGGCCCACCAGCTCCACCTTGTCGCCCACCTTCACCTTCCCGCGCTCCATTCGACCCGTCGCCACCGTCCCGCGACCCGAGATCGAGAACACGTCCTCCACCGCCATCAGCAGCGGCTTCTCCGTCGCGCGCTCCGGCGTCGGAATGTAGTTGTCCACCGCTTCCATCAGCTTCAGGATCGGCTCGTTCGCCTTCGCGTCCTTGCCGCCCGCGTCCATCGCCACCTTCGCCGAGCCGCGGATCACCGGAATGTCGTCGCCCGGGAACTCGTACTTCTTCAACAGCTCCCGGATCTCCAGCTCCACCAGCTCCAGCAACTCCGGATCGTCCACCATGTCGCACTTGTTCATGAACACCACGATGAACGGCACTCCCACCTGGCGCGCCAGTAGAATGTGCTCCCGCGTCTGAGGCATCGGGCCGTCCGCTGCACTCACCACCAGGATCGCGCCGTCCATCTGCGCGGCTCCCGTGATCATGTTCTTCACGTAGTCCGCGTGTCCCGGGCAGTCCACGTGCGCGTAGTGACGGTTCGCCGTCTCGTACTCCACGTGCGCCGTCGCGATCGTGATCCCGCGCTCCCGCTCTTCCGGCGCGTTGTCGATCGATCCGTAGTCACGAACCATGATCTTCGGGTTGTTCTGCGACAGCACCATCGTGATCGCCGCCGTCAGCGTCGTCTTCCCATGGTCCACGTGCCCGATCGTTCCCACGTTCACGTGCGGCTTGTTTCGCTCAAATTTCGCCTTCGCCATCGGTAAGCGCTCCTCGATCGACGCGCGGCGCGCGTCTGCGACCGGTATCTGCCATGCGACCACGAACCACGTTTTCCCGCCGAAGCGGGCACTGTGCGGTTCAGCGGCCTGCGATCGAAACGTTCGTTGTTCGAGCGGTCGGTGAGTCCGACACGCCGTGTTCTCGAGTCAATGGTGCGGTGATGGAGCCCACGATCGGAATCGAACCGATGACCTTCTCCTTACCATGGAGATGCTCTACCGACTGAGCTACGTGGGCGCATTCGCCTTCGGCTCATCATCGGACAGCACGCGCGGAGTGGCTTCGCGGCGGTGCAGTGCTGTGCAATGGCTGAGATCGCGAGGAGGCGTTGGGCGCACAAAGACGCGATCTCCCGTGCGGCGCCCGTGAAGAGAGCCGGCGGGGATCGGTGTGAGCGCCGTAATCTAGTGAAGCGACGGCAACTGTGTCAATCCGAAATCGTTCGGCACGGGAAAATCCTCTCCCCGGGCAGGCGGGTCCGGGTGCTCTTTCGAGGCGGGAAAATGGAGCGGGAAACGGGATTCGAACCCGCGACCCTCAGCTTGGAAGGCTGACGCTCTACCACTGAGCTATTCCCGCTCAAGTCTTTGTCAAAAAACAAAATGGTGGAGGGAGAAGGATTCGAACCTTCGAAGGCATAAGCCGGCAGATTTACAGTCTGCTCCCTTTGGCCGCTCGGGCATCCCTCCAGAAACACGACGTCATGCGCTCCCGGGCACCGAATCATCGAACGGGAGCAGGCAAAGCTGGCGAAGGGACTCGAACCCCCAACCCTCTCATTACAAATGAGATGCTCTACCAATTGAGCTACGCCAGCGTGACGCCGGGCGAGAGCGGCCGCAATCTATGCGGCCAGCGAGAGCACTGTCAAGAAGCGCAGGCTCTGATTCGCCTGCTACTTGGAGAGCGAGCGCACGAACATGGCGACCGCGCTCAGCTCCTCGGGTTTAAGCACTTTGCCCCATGCCGGCATCGTGCCCTTGCCCTCGCGGATCGAGTGGAGCAGCGCCTCGTCCGAGAGCGTCGACATGTAGGACTTGTCGGTGTGATCACGCGGCTTGGGATTGAGTCCCTTGGAAGCCGGCCCATCACCCTTGCCACCGGGACCGTGGCACAGCGCGCATTTGCTGGCGTATACCTTCGCACCGGCCACGAGCGGATCCGCGCCCACCGGCGTCGCGGCGACGGTGTCCGAGGGAGTCGTAACCGCCGGATCGGTCGCCGGCACACCTGACGTGGTCGCGCCAGTCGTTGCGTCGCCGTCGCCTGCCTTTGAGCCACCACAACCGAACGCAAGTACTCCGGCAATCATGCAGCCGACGAGAATCCACGGAGCACGGGCGAGCGGGCGTGAGAAACGGCGGGCACTTCGAATGGGATCGAGCATGGGCGGCAGGCTACCACCGCGTCCGAGGCCGTCCAAGGTCTAGTGCGGAGTCGGCTCATATGAAAAGGCAACCAAGGGTGGGGTCAAATGAGGTGTGGGTCTCGTTCGACCGCCCTGGCTGCCTCTTCCCGAGAAGACAATGGATGACCGGGTAAAGGTCCACTGCCCTCCCAGCTTCGTTGACCGGGCGTATTTAGTTTTTTTGTTTCGTGAACGACTAGTGAACGACTGACTTCGACTCACCGATTTTCAAGCCGACGTTTTTCCGACTCCCACCCCTTTCGCGTTGGAGTGAACGAGTAGGCGCCGGACCCGGGTACGAGACCCAAGATCGATCCTGCGCCGACGAAACCGCACGACTGGTTCGAAACGGGGTGCATCGGTTGGCTTCGGGCGGTGATGCAGGAGGTGGCTGGAGGTGCGAGCCAGTGACTTCCCCCGCCCAAAGCCGGATCGAACGTCCCCCAGGAATTCGACCCCCGATGTAGCCAAACCTTGCTGCTCTGAACCGTATCCCGCGGAAGTACTAGAGCAGCCAGCGTGCCAGTCGCGTTGCGAGTTGCCCGATGCGTGGTTCGCGCTCCTAAGTCCAATGGAATCAACGGCTCATCCATGCGGCGCGGGCGGAGCGGGCGGCGGAGCGCAGTCGCACCGCCTCGCGGCACGCGCTCGGGTGACACGTGGCTCGGAGGCACCGAACGAGGCTCAACGATTGCGAGCCAATCACTTACGCGGCTGTCACGGGGGGTGACACTCGCCCGTGACAGGCAACCCCGCCGTCGCGCATGAAAAAGGGCCCGCGCCCACGAGGGGGAACGAGCCACTCACGAATCACGCTCGAATCCTGGAAAAGCCGAGTCCGCTACTCGAGATCGATGTGAAGCCGTTTGAGGCGCGCGTAGAGCGTCTTGCGACTCACTCCCAGAAGCTCGGCAGCACGGCTGCGATTGCCGCCGCAACTCTCGAAGGCGCGCAGGATATCCGCACGCTCGGTCGCCGCGCGATCGGCTGCCGGCGGCGCGACGTTTCCGCACGCGCCCGGTTCGAGGAACGGCAGCATGTCCTCGCTCGAAATCTCGCCCTCGCGTCCGTACATGGCGGCGATCCGCTTCATGACGTTTTCCAGCTCGCGAACATTGCCCGGCCATGCGTACGAACGCAGGACCGCCTCCGATTCGGCGCTCAACCGCGCACCCTCGAGACCGCCGTAGAACACGAGGAAGTGACGAGCCAGCGGAACGATGTCTTCGCAGCGTTCGCGCAAGGTCGGCAACCGAATCTCGATCTCGTTGAGCCGGTAGATCAGATCACGGCGGAACAGCTTCTCGCCCTCGACCCCGCGCAACTCGCGGTTGGTCGCTGCGATGATGCGAACGTCCGCGCGCCGCACCTGAGTGTCGCCGAGCCGCAGATACTCGCCGGTCTCGAGGAAGCGCAGGAGCGTGACCTGGACGTCATGCGGAAGCTCACCCACCTCATCGAGGAACAGCGTGCCGCCGTGCGCCGCCTCGACCAGCCCGACGCCCTCGGCGTGGGCTCCCGTGAAGGCTCCTTTGCGATGCCCGAACAGCTGCGAGAGCGCGAGGTCGGCGCGCAACGCGCCACAGTTGACCGCGAGGAACGGACGTTGAGCGCGCGTCGACAACGCGTGAATCGTCCGTGCGACCAGCTCCTTGCCGGTTCCGGTCTCCCCCGTCACCAGCACCGAGAGTTCGGTGGCGGCGGCACGGCGCGCGAGTGACTCCGCGCGCTTCATGCCGGGCGAAGAGGCGAACAGGCTCGGCGCGCGATGGCGGCGGCCCAGTCCGGTCGCGTGCGCGGAATTCGGCGCCGCGGCGGCGGGTGCCATGACGTGCACGAGATCCTGCTCGCATTCCTCGAGCTCGGCGTCGGCGCCGAGTTCTGCGTAGAGCGCACTCGCACGATAGAGAAGGCGCCGCGCTTCCTGCGAGTCGTGAACTCCACGACCCAGCATCCGCAACGTTTTCGCCAGCTCGAGCCGTTCACGACAGTCGGTGAGCAACTTGGCTGCGATCCGCCACGAGTGCAGCGCGCCTTCACGGTCGCCGCGTGCCTCGGCGATCGCGCCGGCGGTGCGGTGCGTCACGGCGTGCTCGAGACGATCGTCGATGCGGCGCGCGAGCCGTCCGGCGCGCTCGGAAGCCGCTTCGGCCTCGTCGAACCGCCCGAGCAGAAGCAGCGCCTCCGCGCGGCGACGCTCCAGCTCGACCACCAGATCGCCTTCGGGTGCGATGCGCTCGGCGAGCGGCAGCGCCTCGTGGTAGCGCGCCAGCGCGCGTTCCGCGCCGTCGCGGTCGTACTCGAGCTCGCCCAGGAACTCGAGCGCCAGCACCTCTTCACGCACCGCTTCGCAGGAGCGCGCACGGCTCAGCGCTCCGAGCAGCAGGGTTTCCGCCTCGGAGTAGCGGTGTCGAAAGCGGGCGATGTTTCCCATCCCGATCGCGACGCGTGCCAGCATCAGCGGCTGCGAAATCTGCAGCGCGACCTGTTCCGCCTCGCGGTAGTACTCGAGCGCCCGGTCCCAGTCGCCCAGTTTCTGGTAGACGATGCCCAGATTCATGAGCGGCATGCTGCTCTCGGCGAGTCGGCCGAGGCGGCGCTGGATCTCGAGTGCACCACGCAAGTGGGCGATCGCGGTGTCCCACTCGCACAGGTTCTTGTGCAGGAGTCCGAGGTTGTTGCGGAGCACCGCGCAGGCGGGCTCGTCACCGAGGCGGCGATAGAGCGCGAAGGCTTCCTCGAACAGGTCGCGGGCACGAAGCGTATCGCCGAGGCGCTGGGCCACGCGGCCGAGCGCCGTGAGCGAGGGTGCGATCAGTCGCACCTCGCCGACCCGTTCCGCCACTGCCAGCGCGCGATCCGCACTGACCTTCGCGTCGTCATATCGCGACAGGCAGAACAATGCTTCGAAACACTGAAGTTGAACGCGCACCGACAGCGCGGCGCCGTCGAGGTCGTCGTTCACGGTGACCAGCAGCTCGCGAGCCTGCGCGAGTGCGGCGTTGGCGTCACCACCCGCCAGTCGACACGCGATCGCCTTGCTTCCGAGCGCGGCTCGTCGCGCGGGGCTCAGGCCCCGCGCTTCGGGAAGCGCCAGAATGCGATCGATCAGCTCGAGGGCCGGCAGATAGCTGTCGGCCTGTACATACAGGTCGGCAAGCATTTCCAGCTGTTCCACCGTGGTGGGTTCGCCCACCACCGGTGGAACGCTGAGCCGTTCTTCGATATGCGTGATGCGATCTCGGTCGTCGCGTGCCACGCCGAATCTCCGGTCACACTGCGTCTTGAGGCCCTGGGGGACCCGAAGAACTACCTTCAGCTCCTAACGAAGGAACTGAATTCGGAACATCCCCCACACGATCGCTCTCAGAACCACCGACTCCGACGTCAGCTCACTCGTGCTGTCCTGACTCGACACACGAGTGCCTTTGACCGGCCGCCAACCACCCGACGGGCCATAGCCGCCATCACGGCTCGGGTTGCCCGAAACGTCCGGATCACCACTCGAGGTGCGGCGGGATTCGTCTCGCACGGTCACAGAACCGCGCGCCGAGGCCGAGCCGGACAAGCCGACAAGCGCCACGAGAGAGAGGCTTAGAACGAGGATGTGGGCCCAACACCGACTCTTCGCGAATCGACGCATGAGTCCCTTCCCAGAAGTGAGTGCCCATGGGCCTAGGCCCAAACAAAAAATGGACTCGCTGCCACCAGAATTCTCGATTGAGGCCAAATGGGATACGGAGTCTTTCGGCCTGAATCGAAACTCTGGTACCCGGGTCCGCTATCGAGGCTACGCCCGTGTCCTGGAGGGGTCAACGGCTAATTGCAGCGCGAGCCCTGGGGAGCCTCAACTCTTCTTGCGCACGATCCTGGGGCCTTCGGCCCCGTCCTCGACCACCAGGCCGCGCTCGGCCAGCTGGTCACGAATCCGGTCGGCGGCGGGCCAGTCCTTGGACTTGCGGGCTTCGGTCCGCAGCCGGACCAGCTCGAGCACCTCGCTCGGCCACGCCTCGACCTGAGGCTCGCGCCAGAACAGGCCGAGCACGCCCCCCAAGTCCAGCAGGGCCCTGGCTGCTGCACGCGCTTCGGGTCCCAGTCCATCGTCGAGCGCCCGGTTGACCGCGCGGGCGAGGTCGAACAGATGCCCGAGCGCCTTGGCGCTGTTGAAGTCGTCGTCCATGGCCTCGTGAAACAGGCGGTCGGCTTCCGCAGTCGCCTCGGCGAGCCATCCGCTCGACGGCGCACCCGGTTCGACCTTCCACGCCTGAGCCCGGACGAGCGGTGACCGCAAACGCTCGATGGCCACCCCCGCTTCGGCGAGGCGTTCGACCGTAAAGTCGATCGGGCTGCTGTAGTGGGTACTGAGCAGGTAGAAGCGCACCACCTCGGGATCCGTCTGGGCCGCGATGTCCTCGATGAAGAACAGGTTGCCGGTGCTCTTCGACATCTTCTCGCCGCCCAGATTCACCATGCCGTTCTGAGCCCAGAAATTCGCCAGCGGTCGCCCGGTCGCGCACTCGGACTGCGCGATCTCGTTCTCGTGATGCGGAAAGATCAGGTCCTGACCGCCGGCGTGGATGTCGAGCGTCTCGCCGAGATGCTTCATCGCCATCGCCGAGCACTCGATGTGCCAGCCGGGGCGACCGGGCCCCCACGGGCTCTCCCAGGATGGCTCGCCCGGCTTGGTGCCCTTCCAGAGTGCGAAGTCGAGCGGATCGCGCTTCGCCTCTCCCGGCTCGATGCGATAGCCCTCGCGCATGTCGTCGACCTTGCGCCCCGAGAGCTTGCCGTAGTCACTCTTGCTGCGGACATCGAAGTAGACGTCGCCGCCCGCCGCGTAGGCGTGGCCCTTCTCGATGAGTGACGCGATGAGCGCGTGCATCTCGCCGATGTGCTCGGTCGCGCGCGGGTAGACCGTGGCGCGCTTGATGTTGTGGAGGTCACCGAACCTCAGGTAGGCGTCGATGTTGCGCTGACTGACCGACTGCCATTCGACGCCTTCGCTGTTCGCGCGCTCGATGATCTTGTCGTCGACGTCGGTGAAGTTGTAGGCATAGATCACTTCGTATCCGAGGTGCTCGAGGTAGCGGCGCATCACCTCGCCCGACAGTGACGAGCGAATGTGACCGACGTGCGGCTTGTTCTGGACCGTCATGCCGCACACGTACATCGTCACGCGTCCCGGCGTAATGGGCACGAACTCCCGCTTCTCGCGCGTGAGCGTGTCGTAGATTCGAAGCGCCAAGGAAGTGCCTCCTCCGGATTGAAACCGCGACTAGTCGGGTGATACCGCCTGGGGTCGATCGAGATCGGACTGGCCACTGCGCACGCCGGCATCGACCGCCGCCGGCAGGTCGACCGCAATGCGGTTCCAGCCGCGACTGCGGTTGACCACGACCTTCATCTCGCCGTTCGGAACGAACAGCAGATAGCCGTTGAAGTCGCGCAGTGTCGCCGAGCGTACGGTCAGTTCCTCGACCGATGCGATGCGACCGTTTACCTCGACCAGGTCGCCGATGCCAAACTGATCTTCAAAGATGATGAACATGCCGGCGATCACGTCGCGCACCAGCGTCTGAGCACCGAATCCGAGCGCCACACCGAGGATGCCGGCACCCGCGAGCAGCGGGCGCACGTCCCAGCCGAAGATCGCGAGCGAGTGCAGGATCACCGCGGCGCCGACCATCACGGTCGCGAGATTGCGCAGCGTCTGCCCGATCGTCTCGGCGCGCTGACGAGAGTGATCGCTCTGATGACCGAGGCTGCGAATCCAGTGCTCGACGCGTGCCACCAGCAGAAATAGCAACTGGCGCACCAGCAGTCCGACGAGCAGCGTCACGCCGAACCGCACTCCGAGTTCGATCAGACGTTCGGAGGCAGGCAGCATGTGTTCGAACGGCCGCGCGACGGAGTTCGTGGATGTGGCCATGGCCGGAATAGAGAACATCCGGCCGGGTTTGTCACGCTCGCCTAGCGCTCAGATCAGCTTGTCGACCGTCTTCGCGTCGAGGCGCTTCACCACCGCCACCATGAGCTTGACCGTCGCCTCGTAGTCGCGCCGATCGATGATGCTCACGTGACTGTGGATGTAGCGCGCGGCGACGCCCAGCGACAGCGTCGGCACGCCGCGCCCATGCACGTGGATGCGACCTGCATCGGTGCCTCCGCGCTCGACCGACTCGAACTGCAACGGCATCTTGAGCCGCTCCGCCGTGTCGATCACCAGATCGCGCAACGCCCGGTTCGGGATCGCGCTCGCGTCGTAGATCACGATCAGGGGACCGCCACCGAGCTTTTCGTCGCCTTCGGTGCCGGGCGTGTCGTGGGCGATGCCCACGTCGAGCGCGAACGCCACGTCGGGGTTGACCGAGAACGCCGAAGTCTGCGCGCCGCGCAGTCCGACCTCTTCCTGAACGGTCGCGACCGCGTACACCGTGTTCGGATGGCTCTGACCCTTGAGCCGCAGCGCCACGTCGGCCGCGATCGCGCAGCCGATTCGGTTGTCCCACGCCTTGGCGAGCAGCAGGTTCGGATTCGCCATCACAGCGAACGACGAGTCGGGAAGGATCGGATCGCCGGGTCGGATGTCGAGCTTCTTCTTGACGTCCCAGTCCGAGGTCGCGCCCACGTCGATGTACATGTGGCGAATCTCGAGCACCTTCTTGCGGTCCTCATCCATCAGCTCGTGCGGCGGCTTGGAACCGACCACGCCGATCACGTCGCCCTTGCGCGTCTTGATGATGAGTCGCTGGCCGAGCACCACGTGGCCCCACCAGCCGCCGAGCGGCAGGAACTTGACGAATCCTTCCTTGGTCACCGACTTGACCAGGAAGCCGACCTCGTCGAGGTGACCCGCCAGCATGACGCGCGGTCCGGCGGTCGTGCCCTTCTTCTCGCAGATGAAGCTTCCGAGGCGGTCCTTCGTGATGGGACCGACGCCCTTGAGATAGCCCGCCATGATTTTCGAGACGTCACCCTCGAAGCCGGGGGCGCCGTGCGCTTCGACCAGATCCTTCAGGAACTTCAGGCTGCGATCCATGAGAACTCCGGGAGGTTCAGGCGCGCGTCGGCACGCCGGGAGGGCGTCGTTGCGCAACCGCCAGATCGAGCATGCGCGCAACGAGCTGTTCGTAACTCATGCCGGCGGCCTTCGCGGCCATCGGCACCAGACTCGTCGGCGTCATGCCGGGGATGGTATTCACTTCGAGACAGTAGGGCACCTGATCGTCCGACAGTCGAAAGTCGGCGCGAGACACTCCGCGACAACCCAGAATGCGTGCCGCTCGCACGCCCAGCTCGGCGACGCGGCGCGCGACATCGTCGGGCAGCACGGCAGGGCAGAAGTACTCGCTCGCACCCGCGGCGTACTTGGACTGGTAGTCGTAGAGCCCCGATTTGGGGCGGATCTCGACGATCGGCAACGACTCGTCTCCGAGCACCGCGACCGTGAGTTCTCGCCCTTCGATGAACTTCTCGATCAGGATCTCCCCCAACGCACCGGCTTCGCGCAGCGCACCTGGAAGTGTCGTGACACTGCGCACCACGGTCAGCCCGAACGAAGACCCTTCCTCGTTCGGCTTGACGATGATCGGGAAGCCGCCGAGCACTTCGACGTCCACGTCCGCAGGGCCGGCGCTCGGCGCGAGCAGTTGCCACGCCGGTGTCGGCACGCCTTCGCGTTCGAACAGGCGCTTGCTCATCGCCTTGTTCATGGCGAGAGCACTCGCGAGCATGCCGGAGCCCGTGTAGGGCCGTCCGGCCAGATCGAGCAGCGCTTGAATGGTGCCGTTCTCGCCCGCGGCTCCATGCAGCGCCAGGAACACCACCTCGGCGGTCGCGAGAGTTTCGGGCCGTGCGAGCACCGTCTCGTCGGCGGGCGCGAGCGATTCGAGCGCCGGAGCGCCGAGCTCTTCATTGCCCGCCGGCAGCAGTCGCCCGTCCGCCGCGTCGATCGAGAGTGCCTCGTGCCCGAGATTACGCAGCGCCTGTGCGATGCCGCGCCCCGACCGCAGCGAGATCTCGCGTTCCGACGAACGCCCGCCCATGAGAATCGCAACCTTCAAGCGTCCCTGCCCTTCGAATGAGCCTCGAGTCTCGACATCACGCGATCACGCCCCAGCAACTCCGCGAGCTGCGGCAGCTCCGGCCCATGAGTCTGCCCGGTGAGAGCGGCGCGCACCGGCTGAAACAGCTCGCGGCCCTTTGCGCCGACCGCCTTGCCGGCCGCAGTGACCGCGGATCTAAACCCTTCGGCGTTCCACTCCGCAAGCAGTCTCACCTCATTCGCGACGGCTGCGAGCACCGGCGCCGCACGCTCGGAGCGCAGCGCTTCCGCGGCATCCTCCGCGATCGGCGGTGCGTCATCGAGAAACGGCGCCAACGCCACTGGCAGATCCGTCAGCGTGTGCAAATTGCCCCGCACCACCTCGAGCATGCGCTCGAGGGCCGGCGGTTCCAGCTGGTTCGCGCTCGCGGGCAGGAACGCTCGCGACCAGCGCTCGAGCGTCGCGCCATCGGCATGGTGCAGGTAGTGCGCATTCATCCATCGCAGCTTGGCGGCATCGAACACCGAGCCGCTTCGTCCTACTCGTTCGAGCTCGAAGGCCTCGACGAGTTCCGCGCGCGTGAGCACTTCGCGATCATCGCCGGGATGAAAGCCCAGCAGTGCCAGATAGCTCGTCAACGCTTCTGGCACATAGCCCGCGCGGCGCCAGTCGCCGACCGCCACCGCCGCCTCGCCTTCACGCTTGCTCATCTTGGTTCGATCGGGGTTGAGGATCAGCGGGACGTGCGCGAATGCGGGCGGATCCCACCCGAACGCGGCGTAAAGCATGAGCTGACGCGGCGTGTTGGCGAGATGCTCGTCGGCGCGGATCACGTGCGTGATCTGCATGCCCGCATCGTCGACCACACACGCGAAGTTGTAGGTCGGCAGACCATTCGCGCGCAGCACCACGAAGTCGCCCACCATGCCGGCCGGAAAACGCACCTCGCCGCGCACGCGATCGGTCAGCACCACGTCGTGGTCGTGGACCCGGAAGCGCACACTCTCGGGACGACCCTCGGCTCTCAGGCCGTCGCGTTCCGTCTGCGACAGGGTCCGGCAATGCCCGTCGTAGTGCGGGGGCCGGCCGCCGGCCAGGGCGGCCTGGCGTCGCAGCTCGAGTTCGTGATCGGTGCAGAAACACGGATACGCAGCCCCCTGAGCGACCAGCAGCTCCGCGCGCTCTTTGTAGAGCGCGATGCGCTCGCTCTGGCGATAGGGTCCGTGCGGGCCTCCGCGGTCGGGTCCCTCGTCCCAGTCGAGCTCGAGCCACGCGAGGTCCTCGAGCACCGCCTGTTCGCTCGCAGCACTCGAGCGCTCGAGATCGGTGTCCTCGATTCGCAGCACCAGCACGCCGCCGTGGCGGCGCGCGAACAGCCAGTTGAACAGCGCGGTACGTGCGCCGCCGACGTGCAGCCAGCCGGTCGGACTCGGGGCGAAGCGGACCCGCACGCTCACCCGACCTCCACCATCGCGACGGCCCACGCTGCGATCCCTTCCGAGCGCCCGATCGCGCCCAGACGCTCGTTGGTGGTCGCCTTGATCGAGACCTGAGCGACCTCGAGCCCGAGTGCGAACGCGACGTTCTCGCGCATACGATCGCGCATCGGCATGAGTTTGGGCGCCTCGGCGGCGACTGCCGCATCGACGTTCACGATGCGCGCGCCCTGGGCATCGAGCAGTGCACGGATGCGCGCCAGCAGGTCGAGGCTCGAAGCATCCTTCCACGCCGGTTCGCCGGGTGGAAAGTGCGTGCCCAGATCACCGAGCGCCATCGCGCCCAGCAGCGCATCTCCGATCGCGTGCGACACGACGTCGGCATCGCTATGTCCATCGAGCCCCCACGGGCTCTCGAATCGCACGCCGCCCAGCACCAGCGGTCGCCCCACCGCGATGCGATGAATGTCGTAGCCGATGCCCACTCGTGCGCTCATCCGCGTGTCTCCGTGACGCCGATCCCGCGGCGCGCGAGCCAAACTTCGGCGAGCGCCAGATCGTCGGGCGTCGTGATCTTCAGGTTGTGCGCATCTCCCGGCGTCACGTGCACCGGGTGGCCGAGCGCCTCGACCAGCGCCGCATCGTCGGTCGCGACCGCGGTCGCGCATGCCGACTTCGCGTGGGCCTCGACGAGCCATGCGCGCCGGAATGCCTGAGGCGTCTGTGCGCGCCACAGCGCTTCACGCGCAAGCGTCTCGAGGATCACCGAGTCCCCAACCCGCTTCACCGTGTCGGACATCGGCAGCGCCGCGATCGCGCCGCCATGGATTCGTGCGTCCTCGATCACCCGCTCGATCAGCTCACTCGTGACGAGCGCGCGGGCCGAGTCGTGCACCGCGACGATCTCCGCGTCCTCCGGCATGACGTGAAGTCCCCGCGCGACCGAGTGCTGTCGCTCGCGGCCACCTTCCGTCCACGCCACGACTTTGCGGATTGCGAGCCCGGTCGCCGCAAGCGCGTGCTGCAGCGGAGAGACCGGACCGACCACCACGATCGCGTCGATCGCGCGACAGTGCTCGAGCGCTTCGAGGCTCCAGGTGAAGAGTGGCCGCGAGGCGAGCGGCACCAGCGCCTTGCCGACTTCGGCGCCGAGGCGCTCGCCACGCCCCGCGCACAGCAGCAGCGCCACCGTGCTCATGTGCGGTCACGACGCGACGCGCGTGGCGGCGTGCTGGCGACGGTTGCGCGGGCGCCCGCGGCGGGAACCGCACCGGTGCCCGCGGCGGGAACCGCCGACTCCACGCGCTCGCCGAGCAGCTGGTCGCACGCTTCTCGCAAGGTCGCGAGCGGCACGATCTCGATCCCGGGCACGTCGAGATCTCGGGCCTGCGCCGCCGGCGCCCCGACGCGCGCAAAGCCGAGTTGTGCGGCCTCTCTCACGCGCAGCTCGAGTCGCGACGCGGCGCGCAGTTCGCCGGACAGACTGACCTCGCCGATCGCACAGGTGCGTGCGAGCAGCGGTCGATTGCGAAACGACGAGGCAACCGCGAGTGCGACGCCCAGATCGGTGCCCGGCTCGTCGAGCTTGAGTCCGCCGGTCACCGAGACGAACACGTCGTGGCGGCCGAGTCGCAGCCCCACGCGACGCTCCAGAACTGCGAGCAACACCGCGAGCCGGCGCGGATCGAAGCCGCTCGTCACCCGTTGCGGGGTGCCATAGAACGAGGTCGAGACCAGCGCCTGCACTTCGACGAGCAGCGGGCGCGAACCCTCGAGGCTCGCGACCACCGCCGCACCGGGTGCCTCGCGGTCGCCTCCCGACAGGAAGGCCGCACTCGGGTTGTCGACTTCGATCAGTCCGCGGTCGCCCATCTCGAACACGCCGAGTTCGTGGGTCGAGCCGAACCGATTCTTGGCGGCCCTCAGCACGCGGTACTGCTGATAGCGCTCGCCTTCCAGATAGAGCACCGCGTCGACCAGATGCTCCAGCACGCGTGGTCCCGCGACCCCGCCGTCTTTCGTCACGTGGCCGACCAGGAACACCGCGGCGCCGGACGCCTTTGCGAAGTGCATGAGTTCGAGTCCGCACTCGCGGACTTGCGTGACGCTTCCGGGTCCGCCCTCGAGATCGCTGCGCGCCATGGTCTGGATCGAGTCCACCACCATGACGTCGGGCTTGCGCGCCGCCGCCGCTTCGAGCACGCGTTCGAGATCGGTCTCGCACAGGATGAGCAGATTCTGCGGCAGCGCGCCGAGTCGCTCGGCGCGCAGTCGCACCTGCTCGGCACTCTCTTCACCCGCCACCAGCAGCACGCGACGCCCGGCCGCCGCGAGGCGCGACGCGACCTGGAGCAACAGCGTGCTCTTGCCGATGCCGGGGTCGCCGCCGACCAGCAGCAGGGAGCCCGGCACGATGCCACCGCCAAGCACGCGATCCAGCTCGCGCATGCCGGTCGGGAATCGCGGCACGTCCGAAACCTCGACGTCCGCGAGCGGCCGCGGGACCGCAGTCGCGGTCTCGCCCGGTTGCCAGCGCGCGCGCGCCGCGGCGGTCGAAGAACGATGCACGGTGCCGGCGCTGGGGCTTCCCGCCGCCGGCGCTTCGGCCGCCGAGTTCCAGGCGCCACAGCTCGCGCAGTGGCCGAACCATCGCGATTCCTCGTTGCCGCACTGCGTGCAGAAGAAGTGCGATCGGGCGGCTTTGACGGCCTTCTTCTTCATGATCAGAACACGCTCACGTGCAGATACTTCTTCGGGTTCTTCTTCACGTCCGCGATCAGATCGTTGAGCGAGCGGATCGAGCCCTTGATCTCGTTGTAGAGCGAATCGTCCTTCATCACCTTGCCGAGCGAGCCCTCGCCGCGATCGACGCGGCTCGTCACCGACTGAAGGGAGGCGCGAAGTGAATCGAGGCGCGAAGAGAGGCGATTCATGTTCTCGGCCGCGCGCCCGAAGTCGTCGAGCGACTTGCGAAGCTGCGCTTCTCGATCGGTCGTGAGTCCGCGCGCGGTGCGCGCCGCCGCCGCGAAGTCACCGAGCGTGTTTCGAAGCGTGGCTCGATTCTCGGTCACCGCGCCGCGCAATTCCTCGCTGGTCTGCTTGAAGTTCGCGAGCGTGGCCGCGAAGCTGCCGTTCTCGTTCATCGTGGACGCCAGCGCCTGCATGTTCGAGGCGATCGCGTTCACCGCCGAGATCGTGCCGCCGAGCTCCGCCATCACCTCGGGAATCCCCTTCTCGTAGACGCCCGGAATCGTATCGGTCACGGCGTAGCGCTGCCCCGAGGTGCGCAGGTCGACGGAGATGACCTTCTCCCCCATCAGCCCCACGTTGCGGATCGCGACGCGCGAGTCGGAAGTGAGGTGCACGTCGGAGGCGAGTGCCAGCTTCACCACCACGCCGTCACCCGCCAGCGCAACGTCGTCCACCGCGCCCTTGCGGATTCCATTGACCTGCACTTCGTCGCTCTTCGAGAGCCCCCCGGTCTGCGGAAACGCGACGGTCCACACCCGCGCACCGCGACCCATCGAGAAGTCTTTCAGCCACATCACGCTCACCACCACGATCGCCAGCGCCGCCAGCACCGTGATGCCGACTTGAATCTCGGTTCTCCGGCTCATTCCTGAATCGGCCCCTCGCTCGAGCCCTCGATGAACTGGCGCATCATCGGATCACGCGTCGCGCGCGCTTCCTCGACGGTGCCCTGGAATACCACCCGGCCGCCGTACAGCATCGCCAGGCGGTCCGCGACCTTGAACGCACTCGCCATGTCGTGGGTCACCACCACGGCGGTGCTCCCCATGCGTCGCTGCAGACTGCGAATCAGCTGGTCGATCGCGTCCGCGCGAATCGGGTCGAGCCCGGTGGTCGGCTCATCGTACAGGATCACCGCCGGATCCATGACGATCGCGCGTGCGAGTCCGACGCGCTTGCGCATGCCACCCGAAAGCGACGCCGGCTTCATGCTCTCGACCCCCTCGAGGCCGACCCATTGCAGTCGCTCGCGCACGTGTTCGCGAATGCGATCCTCGGGCCACCGCTGATGCTCGCGCAGCGCAAGTCCGACGTTCTCGCCGACCGTCATCGAGTCGAACAGGGCCGCCCCCTGGAACAGCATGCCCATCCGCTTGCGCACTTCGTCGAGGTCGCGCTCGCCGAGTGCGGTGATTTCTTCGCCGTCGACCTCGATGGTCCCGGCATCGGGCTTCATGAGTCCGATGATGTGCTTGAGCAGGACGCTCTTGCCGGTGCCGCTCGGGCCCATCACCACCAGACTCTCGCCGCGCGCGACGTCGAGATCGAGGCCGTCGAGCACCTGTCGGGTGCCGAGGCGCTTGCTCAATCCGCGGATGCGGATCATGGGGCGGCCGGAGTCGATGACGGTCGTCACGACGCGAAGATGAGCCGGAACAGCACGTTGGCCAGCACGTAGTCGCTGATCAGCACCAGCACGCACGAAGCGACGACCGCGCGCGTGGTCGCGATGCCGACGCCCTCGGCTCCTCCCTCGGTGCGAAAACCGTAGTAGCAGCCCATCACTCCGATGATGCCGCCGAAGAACGTCGCCTTGAGCAGTCCCGACGAGAGATCCTTCATGTAGAAGAATTGTTTGAGTCCCACGATGTAGGTGTGAGAACTCACGTTGAGCGTCGAGACCGCGACCACGTAGCCGCCGAACACCGCGATCGCATCGGCGAACACCGTCACGACCGGAAGCATGATGATCGCCGCGATCACGCGCGGCACCACCAGATAGCGCACCGGACTGATCGCCATCGCCTGCAGCGCGTCGATCTGCTCCGTCACCTTCATGGTGCCGAGCTCGGCCGCAATCGATGCGCCGACGCGTCCTCCGACCACGAGTGCCGTGAGGACCGGCCCGAGTTCGATGATGACCGAGCGCAGGATCACCGCGCCGATGTACTTGAGCGGCACCACGCTCGAGAACTGATAGGCGGCCTGGACCGCCGACACGGCACCCGTGAACAGACTGACGACCGCCACCAGCCACAGCGATCCGACGCCGATCACGCTCATCTGCTGCACGATGAGCGGGAACGAGCGCAGGGCGGGAATCAGTGAGCGCCCGATGTCGCCGATCAGCATGGTGACGCGCCCGATCTCGGCGAGCACGTCCTCGACACGGCGAGAGAGGTAGCTCACGCCGCGAACCGCGAGATCGTCGGTCATGCGCTAGAAGCCGGGCTCCGTCTCGCCCGGCATCAGGTTCGATCCCGGCACGAACTTGGTGAACTCGTGGAGAAACGTCATGTCGATCTCGCCGGTCGGACCGTTGCGCTGCTTGGCCACGATCAGCTCGGCCTTGCCGCGCAAGCTCGGATCGTCGCGTTTGTAGTACTCCTCGCGGAACACGAACATCACGAGATCCGAGTCCTGCTCGATACTCCCACTCTCGCGCAGGTCCGAGAGCTGGGGTCGGCGTTCGTTGCCGGCACGGCTGTCCACCGCACGCGAGAGCTGCGACAGCGCGATGATCGGCACCGCGAGTTCCTTCGCGAGCGCCTTGAGTCCGCGCGTGATCTGCGAGATCTCCTGCACGCGATTCTCCGCCGCCCCTGCCGACCGCACCAACTGCAAGTAGTCGATGAGCACCAGCCCGAGCCGATTCTCGGCCTTGAGCCTCCGACACTTGGCGCGAATCTCGAGGATCGTGGGCGACGCCGAATCGTCGATCATGATCGGCGCCTGACTCAGCAGCCCGGCGCCGGTCGTGAGGCGCGGCCAGTCCTCGTGGCCGAGGAAGCCGCTGCGCACCTTGTGAAGTGCGACTTCGCTCTGCGAGCACAACAAGCGCATCGCGAGCTGCTCCTTGCTCATTTCGAGCGAGAAGATCGCGACCGGCACCTTGTGCCGGATCGCCGCGTTCTCGCCCATGTTCACGGCAAGCGACGTGTTGTGAACGCACACATCGGCGGCCACGAAATTCGCGCCGTCGGGGACGCTCAGGTCATACACTTGCTGAGTTCCAGCCGGCTCGATCGAGAGGATCTCGTCCCAGTAGAGATCGGGACTCGCGGCGCGACCGAGGTCCGGATCGCCACTCGCTTCGGCGAATGCGGTGAGTCGCGTGCGCGTGATCCCTCGATTGCGGTGCAGATTGTGGCCCCGTTTGAGGGCTTCGCCCGCGCGACTGGCGAGCTCCGTGATGGTAACGCCGCTGCGACTCGCCGCGGCCGAAACCAGTTCCCACGCATCCGCCGACGGATGCCCGACGTTCGAGTGCCTTGCGCGAACCGGGAGACGGGCTGGCGATGCATCGGAGAATCGGGTCGCTTTCTCACCGATCCATCCGACTTCGTGCTGATAGCAGTCCACCGAGGCCGGCTCCGTGATCTCGACACGCCACGACCGATCGGTCTTCCGCCACAGCTTGGCAACGACGCCCAAACGACACAGCGCGTGTTGGACGTCGAATGCCAGACTGCGAGAGGCGACGGTGAACTCGATGCGCGGATCGCCCCACATGGAGCAGATCGTCCCGTCGCACGAGAACAGCGTCTTGAGGAACTCGACGAGGCGCTCGCGACTCCAGCACCACACTTCTGCCGGGAAGGACTTCGAATCAGACTTCTTGCCCATGAGTCCAAGTTTGTCGAGCCAGTCGGTGACAGGATGGACGCGGTCCGCGATCTCCTCAGGCCAGTTCCGCTTGCGTGATACCCGCCACGTGATGCCACGCGAATCCTGGAGCCTCGTATGCGTGGATGGAAACTCGCGCTCGATGCACTCGTGGAAATCCGAGACGATGACAGGGTCGGTATTGGTGAAGTTCGGGCACCGGCTCGTGAGCCCGCCCTCGGCGATGAAGTAAGCGAGGAGCCGCACTCGTTCGAGGCTCCAGGATTCATCCGAGCCGAAGACCGGCAAGCTTCGCGCCACCGCGATCTTCGAACCCACCGGCAGATCGTGAAGTGGCTGCCAGCCATGGACGGTCAGGAATGGATGATGACCGGTCACTTCGACCTCGCGACCGGTTCGCGTGATCACGCGATAGGTCGGCTGCTCTCCGCTGTCGACCCACGCCGAGATCGGGGCGGCGCGCACACGACCCCGATCGTCGATGCCCATGACGCGCGTCATCTGCCGGCGCACGCACTCTTCGAGCGTCACGCGCGCTCCTGTGTCCGGGTCGTCGATCAGAGTATGCGCAGCGAGACACTTTCCCATGGCAGGCCTACCCGCGATGATGATCAGATCACCCGCCTGAAAGCCTGCCGTCATCTTGTCGAGGTCGTCGTAGCCCGACGGTACGCCGGTGACGAACACCTTGCGCTCGTAGAGCTCCTGGATGTGCTTGAAGGTCGGCTTGAGAAGATCCTTCAGCGTCACGAATCCCTGGCGCACGCGCGAGTCGGTGATCGCGAAGATCTTCTGCTCGGAGCGGTCGAGAATGTTCTGAGTCTCGTCCGAACCCGAGAAGCACTCGCCCTGGATCTCCTGCGACGCGCGAATCAACTGCCGCAGCACCGCCTTCGACGCCACGATGCGCACGTGCTCTTCGACGTTCGCCGTGGTGGTCGCCGATTCGAGCAACTGCGCGAGTGCCGCAGGGCCACCCGCACTTTCGAGCTCGCCCCGCATGCGCAGTTCTTCGGTCACCGTGATGAGATCCGCGCGCTCGTTTCGGTTGTAGAGCGAGATACAGGCATCGAAGATCTTCTGATGCGCGGGGCGGTAGAAAACGCTCGAGTCGATCTTCTCGACGGCGCGTCCGATCGCCTCGGCGCCGAGCAGACATGCGGACAGCACCGCACGCTCGGCATCGAGCGACTGCGGTGGAACCGGTCCTTCGGAGAGGCCCGAGAGGGAGCGCGAGAGCATGTCGGTCATGAAGGGTCTCCCGGGGGGGAATCAGTCGATTCGCAGCGTTCCTGATGAATCGGCGAGGAGGACTCGCCGGGCTACTGGTCCTTCAAGTACTCGCGTGCGAGGAGTTGCATGTCTTCCCACACCGGCCGCTTGTAGGCCGGGTTTCGGAGGCACGCCGCCGGATGGTACGTCACCAGCAGCTTGGCGCCACGAAAGCGATAAATCTTCCCGCGAAGCCCGCCGATCGTGCCCTTCAAACCTACTAACAATTCGGCGGCGAACTTTCCGAGGCAACAGATGATGCGGGGCTGAAGGGCTTCGAGCTGTCGGTGCAGGTAGGGCGAGCAGCTCTCGATCTCGTGCGGCAGCGGATTGCGATTCTCGGGCGGCCGACACTTGAGCACGTTGCAGATGTAGACCGTCTCGCGGTTGAGCGGCACGCCTGGAATCAGCGCGGCCTCGTCCATCGCCGCGATGATCTTCGTGAGCAGCTGCCCCGCCCGACCGACGAACGGCTCGCCCTTCGCGTCTTCGTCGGCACCCGGCGCCTCACCCACGAACACGATGCCGGTACGCGCGCTGCCGACACCCGGCACCGCGTGGGTGCGCGTCTCGCACAATCCGCACTTCGTGCATGCGCGCGTACC